>NZ_SBHM01000004.1 GCF_004028095.1 Paenarthrobacter ureafaciens
TCCCGGTGATTGGGCTGGGACTCGCCGTCACGGCCGTAGGCCTCCAGGCCGCCGTCGTGGGTTTCACGGCCCTGTGCGGGGTGGCGGCGCTGCTGCTCGCCGCCGTTTCGCTGCGGGTTGCCCGGAAGGGGCTAACGACGCCGGTCGCGCACGTGGGCGGCCCGGTCCAGCCGTGCTTACCCGGGGAGCGGACCCCGGTTGCCCGGGATGTGCTGGAAAACCATGGTTGTTTCCGTATGGCCCACTACGGGGTCGGTGGCCAGATTGTCCAGAAGCCAGTTGCGGAGATCGTCCGTATTGGCGACGGCGATGTGCAGCAGGTAGTCGACGGAACCCGTGGTGTGGAACGTGGAAATCACTGCCGGCAGCTTGGGCACACGGGCGGTAAAGCGGTCGATCTGATCGCGGTCGTGGGCGCGGAGGCGCACGGCGATGAGTGCTTGGACCGAACGGCCGATTGCGGGCAGGCTCAGCACGGCCTCGAACCCTTCGATGATGCCGCGCTCTGACAAAGCCCGGGTCCGCATCAGCGCCGTGGAAGGGGCTATGCCCACCAGTTCGGCCAGTTGTTTGTTGGAGATGCGGGCGTCCTCCACCAGGGCGGCAAGGATTCGCTCGTCGATAGCGTCCAGCGGCTCCGCGTTACCCGGGCTGGATCGAACATTCTTCGCGGCGCTGCTCACTTGTCCTCCTGAAATTACCGTTTGTTCATCATAGCGGTGAATTCCCTGCAACTAAGCGGTTGCCGCTCTCTCGAGGCGCCTGGTGGAGAGCCGCTGCAGCGGTTCGCTGGCCACCATGAGGATCAACGGCAGATTGCCGAGGCCGGGAGCGATGAGGGCAACGATCAGCGCCAGGAAGAAGAGGCCTGCCACAATGGCCCCGGAACGGATTCCGGCCGCGGACTCCACGCGGTCCATGGTGTGGAGGTCCGGGTGGCGGCGCAAGTGCAGGCGGGCGGCCAGGAGCATGACACTGGTGGCCAGCAAGGTGCCGATGTAGACCAGTGGTTGGGCCCAGTCCGGATGCATCTGTGTTGACAGGGCAGTGGCCACCGGCATCCAGACGATGGTAAACATCCACCCCACGGTCAGCCAGAGCAAACCGGAATCCACGCGGCGCACTACCCGGAAGAGACGGTGGTGGTGAACCCAGAAAACTGCGATCAGAAGGAAGCTCAGAGCGAAGCCCAGCAACGCAAACCGCTCACGGTCGAACCATTCGGCGGTAGTTCCTTCCTCATCGGCGAGGTCGCCCACGCTCTCCATGAGCGGGAGGATCAGCAACGTCAGGGCAATCGCCACAACAGCGTCGGTAAATGCCTGAAGCCGCTCCGGCGAGGACAGTTCCCGGGGCCTGGTGACCTGTGCCATGAGACTGATTGTAGGGGGTTCCGCGCCGAAACCAGCCTGTCATTAGCCCTGGGGAACCGTTCGGTGAACCACCGCGGTGACAACCGCCGTCGTGACGGCCAGGGCGGTCACGGCCAACGCCAAAGCTGTCCAGCCATAGGCCTGGAAGGCGAGCCCGCCCGCCCATCCGATGATGCTCGAGCCCATGTAGTAGGAGAGGTTATACAGCGAAGCAGCCTGTGCCCGGCCTTTCGTGGCGATCGCCCCTGTCCATCCTGACCCAACGCTGTGCGCGGCAAAGAAGCCACCGGTAAAGACCACGAGTCCGGCCAAGGTGGCCACGAGGTTATCGAAAAGAGTCAGGGCAAGCCCGGCGCACATCACGCCGATGCCGGCCAGGAGCACGTTGCGGCGACCAAACCGCGTCGTCAGTCCCGCTCCCCACCGTGACGTCACCGTGCCTGAGAGATAGGCCAGGAAAATGAGGCTGACCAGCGTCGCTGGAAGATTGAACGGTTCGGCATGCAGGCGGAAGCCCAGGTAGTTGTAGACCGCCACAAAACCGCCCATGAGCAGGAAGGCCTGAAGGTAGAGGGCGAAGAGCTTGGGGTTGGTTGCGTGTCCGCTCAAGGTGCGCCACGCGCCCCGAAGGCCTTGGACAGGAGCCGGTGTGAAGCGCCGCTGTTTGGGGACCAAGAGCAGGAAGAGGACTGCTGACAACGTGGCCAGCACGGCCACCGCGAGCGCAGCCGCCCGCCACCCCCACAGCTCGCCCACGGGCCCGGCCACCAGCCGTCCGGCCAATCCGCCCAGGGTTGTTCCGGCCACGTAGCTGCCGGCGGCGAGGGCCGTGTGGATTTTGGTGACTTCCTCGTTCAAGTAGGCGATGGCAATTGCGGGAATTCCTCCCAATGCCATGCCCTCCAGCGCCCGCAGGCCCAGGAGGACCGGAACGGTGGGTGCGAGTGGAACCAGCAGTCCAAGGATGGTGGCGGCGCCGATTCCGATTGCCATGGCGCGGACCCGGCCGATGCGGTCGGCGAGGAAAGACCAAGGGAGGACGGTGACGGCCAGGCCCACGGTGGCCAGGGAGATGCTGAGTGCCGCGTCGGCAGCGGAGATGCGGAGGTCAGCGGCCATAAGGGGCAGGACTGCTTGGGTGGAATACAGCTGGGCGAACGTGGCTACACCTGCCATTGCCAGGGCCGCCAGGATCCGGCGGTAGCCACTGGAGCCTTTGGGGTGGCCGTCCCAGGTATCGGTTGCGGCAGTGGTGTCAGGTGCTTTTGTCACCGTTTCAGGTTATGCCCCGCCGAGGAAGTCCTTGACGACGTCGGTTGCTGAGCCGGTCCGGGCGGTCCGCCAACCGGTTCCGGCCCACAGATTGAGGCGGTGCGGGTCGCCGGCGGCCGACGCGGAGGCACGCACGGGTGCTGTCAGGTGGTGGATGGCCGGATACCCAACAGGTGCGTTGGCGTGATCGCGGACGAAGTCGTTCACCAAGGAACGCGCCAGGCGGCCGGTGAACGCACGCGTCATTGCAGTCTCCCTGAATTGCGCATCGCCCAAGGCGTCTTTGTGTGTTTGCCGGGCACCGCTTTCCTCGGTCCGGACCAGGGCGGTGCCAACCTGAACTGCCGAAGCGCCTGCGGCGAGAGCTTCCCTGAGGGCCTCGCCATCAGTGATGGCGCCTGCGGCTATCAAGGGAAGCTCGACGGCGGATCGCACCTGGGTGACGAGCGCCGCCGTCGTTCCTGGTGCGGTGGCGCTCCCGGCACCGCGCGGGAGGAAGGCGGTGGTGTGGCCTCCTGCCGAACTGTGCTGGACGGCCAGCGCGTCCGGGCCTTCTTCAGCGGCCGCCCGGGCCTCTTCGACGGTGGTCACGCTGGTGATCACGACGCTCCCTGCCTTCTGCAAGGCTTTGACCACGGAGGTGCCGGGGAGCCCGAAGGCGAAGCTGACGTATTCAACCGGATCTGCCAGAAGAGCGTCGATCTTTTCCTGCCATGCGTCGTCGTCATCCAGGCGCAGCGGGGGCAAGGTCACTGAGTAGCGCTCGGCGTCAGGTTGCAGTTCCGCCCGGTAGGCCTCCAGCTGTGCCAGGACTGCGGGGCCGGGGTGGAGTTGGCCGGGGTCGGGCACAAAGACGTTCATGCCGAAGCGGAGGCCTTCGGACCGGGCGGCGGCAATCTCCGCCACCATGGCCTGGGGACTCTTGTAACCGGCCGCCAGGAAGCCCAGGCCGCCTCCTTCCTGGACAGCGCGGACCAGTGCCGTGGTGGATGTTCCGCCGGCCATGGGTGCCGCGATGAAGGGAGTGTCGAACAAGGGCATGGCGGTTTCTCCTAGGGGCGCTCCAAGCTAGTCTTTCACGGTGAACAATCTTGACTCCGCAAGCCATTCCCCTTCCAACTCCTCCTCTGGCCTGGCCGCCCCGGCCCGCACGGTGATCGGGCTGGACATTGGCGGCACCAAGACACGCGGCGTCAGGTTCCAGGACGGCGTTCCCGTCCGGGATGAGAGTGCAGGGAGCTCCAACGTCCAGAACGTCACCCGGGAACAGGCGAAGGCCAACCTGGCCGAATTGTTCGCGAAGATCGGCGGGGGCGCCGTGGAGGAGGTCTACGCAGGATCCGGCGGGATTGACACTGATGAAGGCGCCAAGGCGCTCGCGGATCTCATAGCGCCCCATGTGCCGGGTGCCCGGATCACGGTGGTGCACGATTCGCGGCTCCTGCTGGCAGCCGGTGGAGCGAGTACGGGCGTGGCTGTCATTGCGGGCACCGGTTCGGCTGCCTGGGGCCGGAACCAGGCCGGCGAGGAAGCCCGTGCCGGTGGGTGGGGCTATTTGTTGGGGGACGAGGGCAGCGGTTACTGGTTGGGCAGGGAAGCCGTACGCCACAGCCTGAGGCGCATGAACCAGGGCCTGGAGCCTGACGCGTTGAGCCAGGCGTTGTTGGACTCCTGCGGCGTTGATGATCCGGGAAAGCTGATCGCCCTTTTCCACTCCCCGGACACTGGTCGCCGGTATTGGGCGCAGCAGGCCCGGCTTGTTGTGGAGGCGGCCGCCGCAGGCGATGAAACCAGCCAACGGTTGCTCGTCCAAGCGGGCAACGACCTCGCGGACCTTGCCGCCCAAGCCGTGCGTCAACTGGGCCTGGACGGACCGGTGATCCTCGGCAGCGGCTTGGGGATGAACGTGGTGCCAATCCAGGAGGCGTTCAAGGCCCGTTTGGCTGAACGCGGCATCACGGACGTCCGGATCCTGGATCAAGACCCCGTGTTCGGCGTGCCACGGCTCGTGGCCGAACAGCGCGGCTGACGGTCAGCGCCAGCGGGCGTCGGTCATTCCTGCGGGCCCCTGGTGCGCGGCTTCAGCCTGACTCCCGGCAAGGGCGGAGCGGGAATCCGGCCCGCTTCGGGCCCGGCATCCGGTCCGTGGCCGCGGACCAGCCCGAAGCGCGCGGTGGCGGCAGCGTTGTCGTCGAGCAATCCCTGCGCCTCCCATTCTTCGCGGGCTTTTTCCACTTCGTCGTGGGTTCTGCCCACAAAGTTCCACCACATCAGCAGATCCTCGCCGAAGGGCTCGCCGCCCAGCAGCATGAAGCGGGTGTCCGGTTCGGCCTCCACCCGCAGTTCGTTCCGTCCGGCGCCCAGGTAGGCCAGTGGCCCGGCGGTGACGTTCACGCCGTCGATCACCAGCTGCCCGTCAAGGACCAGGACCGCGTGCTCAAATTCAGGCCGCAGCGGCAATGCCAGCGCGCCCGAGCCCGTGATGTCAGCACCAACAATGGGGCTGAACATGGTGGCAGGGGAGAGCGCTCCGCCGAATTCGCCCACCATTACGGTGGCGGTGAAACCCTCGCCGTTGACCACGGGCAAATCCCGGTGCTGCTCAAAGGACGGTTCGCGGTGCCGGTGTGCGTCGGGG
Organism: Paenarthrobacter ureafaciens; assembly: GCF_004028095.1. Classification (NCBI taxonomy): domain Bacteria; kingdom Bacillati; phylum Actinomycetota; class Actinomycetes; order Micrococcales; family Micrococcaceae; genus Paenarthrobacter; species Paenarthrobacter ureafaciens. Next base: position 5,284 of record NZ_SBHM01000004.1, read on the forward strand.
AGGGCTACCCACAGCTGCAGTCCTCGGGACATCGGAATTTCTTCCTGCGTTGCAGGAAGGACCGAGAACTCCGAATGCGAGATGCCGTTTCCCGCGGTCATGATGTTCAATTCGCCCGGCTTGACCACGACGTCGCTGCCAACACTGTCGCGGTGCCGCACCGCTCCCTCCAAGGGCCACGTGACCGTCTGGAGCCCACAGTGGGGGTGGGGGAGAACGCTCATGGCGACGCGGTCCGGCCCGAAGCTGTCAAGGAAGCACCAGGCACCCACCGTGGGCAGTCCCCGTTGCGGCAGCGTGCGGTAGACGTTCATCGCCCGCACGCCGCCAAGCGGCACTTCACGTTCCGGCCACAACTGCACACACGGGCCCTGTCCTTCGACTGCGGCGGGACATACCTGCTCTGTGGGGGCCGGTTCCAAGTTGGTCATCTCATCACCTGTGCATAAATGTTGGAATTTGAGCTAATCTGTTCAGCGTGAGCAAAGCCCTCCTGAGCTACCACGACGCCGTGCTCTACCGTTCGGGTGAACCGTATCGCATCCTCGCTGGAGCCATCCACTACTTCCGTGTCCACCCCGAGCTGTGGCAGGACCGGCTCCGCCGCCTCAAAGCCATGGGAGCCAACACGGTTGACACCTACGTCGCGTGGAACTTCCATCAGCCAAAGAAGGACCAGGCCCCGGATTTCACGGGCTGGCGGGATTTGGGACGCTTCATCGATACCGCTGCCGGGGAAGGCCTGGACGTCATTGTCCGGCCCGGCCCCTACATTTGCGCCGAATGGGACAACGGCGGCTTCCCGGCGTGGCTGACCGGCATGCACGGGATCGGGCTGCGGTGCATGGACCCGGACTTCACGGAGGCTGTGGAGGAGTGGTTTGACCATCTGCTACCCATTGTTGCCTCCCGGCAGGCATCGCAGGGAGGGCCTGTGGTTGCGGTGCAGATCGAGAACGAATACGGCAGTTACGGGGACGACCACGACTACCTGCGGTGGAACCGCCAAGCGCTCCAGGAGCGCGGCATCACTGAGCTGCTCTTTACGGCAGACGGAGGCACGGACTACTTCCTCGACGGCGGCTCGATAGAGGGTACGTGGGCCGCGGCTACGTTGGGGAGCCGCGGTGATGAAGCCATCGAAACATGGAAGCGGCGGCGGCCGGGAGAACCTTTCTTCACGGTGGAATTTTGGGGTGGATGGTTTGACCATTGGGGCGAGCACCATCACCGGCGGGACCCCGAAGAAGCGGCCGCCGAGGCTCGCCGCATCCTCGAGCCCGGTGGTTCCCTCTGCGTTTACATGGCCCACGGAGGAACAAACTTCGGCCTGGGCTCCGGCAGCAACCATGACGGCCGCCTGCTCCAACCCACGGTCACAAGCTACGACTCCGACGCTCCGATCGCCGAGGACGGCAGCCTCACACCGAAGTTCCATGCCTTCCGGCGGGAGTTCCACCGGGCGCAGGGAATCCAGGACCTCCCCGAGCCGCCCGCCGATCTTCTGACCCCGCCTCCGGTTCTCCCCGCCCGCACGCTGACGCTCTCGGAAGGCCAGGGCCTGTGGGATTCGGCCCGCGGTTCCGGCAAGCCGGTCACCAGCGTCAGGCCGCTCAGCTTCGAGGAGCTGGGGCTCGACGGCGGCATGGTGCTTTACGAGGCAACGGCGATCCTCCCGGGCCGACCGGGCGCTCCTGCGGAAAGCCGCATCAGGATTTCCGGGCTGAACGATCGCGCGTACCTCCGGGTCGATGGCCGTTACGTGGGGGTCCTGGATGACGTCACGGGCACTGAAGGAATTGCCGTCACCGGAGAGGGTGCCCCGGCCAAACTGGAAATCCTCGTCGAGAACCTGGGCCGCATCAACTACGGTCCTTTGACGGGGCACGGCAAGGGCATCCTGGGCGGCGTCCTGATCAACCAGCGCTATACATTCCATTGGACGCAGACCCCTGTTGCGTTGGCCGATTGGACGCAGGAGAACCTTCAGGGTCTTGCCGAAGCCTCCTTTGAAGTATCCGAGCCGGCGGATACCCATATTGCCCTTCCGCAGTCCACCAAGGGATTCATCTGGCTCAACGGTTTCCTCCTTGGCCGTTTCTGGAACAAAGGCCCGCAAGCAGCGCTGTATGCACCGGCCCCTTTGCTGAGGGCTGGCCTCAACAGCATCAGGGTCCTCGAATTGGAGAAGGCGGGGAACGTCGTCGAACTCCGGGAAAAACCGGACCTGGGGCCGGCCGAGGCAGGTCCCATAGCCGCGGCCGAGCTGGGCTGATGCCGAACATCCCGGCTCGACCCAAAGCTGGAAAGCCCGCGCCAATCGGGTCTTGAGGTCTCGTCAGGACCTCCGAAGCTGGCTATCCTGAACCCTGTTGCCAATTGTTTGGACACTGACGGCTGCTAAGAGGCCGGTCCTGATGCCGGGGAGGTGGATTTGATGACTGCCATAGTACTGCGCGCCCCGCTCACAGTCGCGGCGCATCATCACACCACCACCCACGTCCCGGCATCCACCTGCCAGAGCTAGGTCTGCCGGGCCTCACAAGAGGCACTGAATTGCATACTTACGCTTCATCAAGCGACCGCTCCATTACTGAAAACAGCGCGGCTGTAAACAGCGCAGCTCCGCCGGCTCATGGCCCCATCGAATACGGTTTCACTCCCGCCACGGCCGGGCATTTCCGCGACAACCCCGTCCCGGAGAAGGGAGATTGCACGCCCGGCCGGATCGTCAGGCTGGACAGGAACCGAGTCCTTGTCGCATCCGGCGAGTGCCTGCTGCACCTGCCGTACCCCTCCCACGGGCCTGCCCCTGCCACGGGCGACTGGGTCTGGCTGGGCCGTAACACGGCAGGTGAGCCTGCCGTCGTCGCGATCCTCCCGCGCCTGTCGGCACTTAGCCGTAAACGCGCCTTCGAGTCCTCCTCCGAGGAGCAGGTCCTCGGGGCAAACATCGACATCGTGGCGGTAGTGGTCCCCATGGACCGTCCACTGACCCACAACCGGCTCGAACGAACCCTCGTAGCCGCTTGGGATTCAGGGGCAACGCCGCTGGTGGTCATCACCAAGGCGGACCTTGCCAACATCGCAGACGACGTCGTGGGGGAAGTGCTGCTGCAGGCAGCCGGCGTGGACGTTGTCACCACCTCGGCGGAACAGGGCGACGGCATCGACGAGCTCCTGAGGCACATCCCGGCGGGGGCGACCCTCGTGATGTTGGGACCCTCCGGTGCCGGTAAATCCACGCTCATCAACGCGCTCACGGGGAGCCGGCAGCAGGCCACGGGTGCAGTACGCGCCGGCGACGGCAAGGGCAGGCACACCACGACGTCCCGTGAACTGGTTCCCCTCCCCGGTGGAGCCGTGCTGATGGACACGCCCGGAGTCCGCGGCTTCGGCCTCTTTGATGCTGACGACGGCATGGAAGAGATGTTCGGCGATCTGGAAGAGCTTTTTGAACAATGCAGGTTCTCTGATTGCTCCCACCAGGCAGAGCCTGGCTGTGCTGTGCTGGAGGCCCTGGCCGTCGGTTCCCTGGACCAGCGGAGGTGGGACAGCTACCTGAAACTGCAACGAGAATTGGCCGCACTCAACCGGAAGCACGACGCTGCTGCGCGCCGTGCCTACCAGCGGGAATGGCACCAGAAAGTGGTGTCGGCCGAACGAGGGCAACGCGCCGCCGAAAGGTACCGCCATGATCGGGCTGAGGAGAGGTCGGCCAGGAAGGGAAAGCGCCGGAAGCGGTGACGATTATTGCCGATTCATTACGGAATACGTGGCGCCGCTGACATCGCAAGGCCCGCTGGCTACTCTGGGGGAAGATCGGCTTTACAGCCAAAGTCAGTGTGCTTATGATCATTTGGCTCTACCGTCCGAGGATGTCGACTTACAGATAGGTAAGCCCAGGTATGGCTGAAGCCATGATTGAGTTCCAGAGCGTGACCAAGCGGTACCAGGGGGGACAGCCGGCGGTTGACGATCTGACCATGTCCATCGACAAAGGCGCCATCACAGTCTTCGTCGGTCCCTCGGGCTGCGGCAAGACCACCTCGCTCCGGATGATCAACCGCATGGTGGAGCCCACTTCAGGCTCCATCACGGTGGACGGCAAAGACGTTTCCCACGTTCCGGCGGCGCAACTCCGCCGCTCCATGGGCTACGTCATGCAGTCAGCAGGCCTGCTTCCCCACCGATCCGTCCTGGACAACATCGCCACGGTTCCCCGGCTCAACGGCGTGCCCAAGGCAGCGGCGCGGAAACGCGCCGCTGAACTGCTCGACGTCGTCGGGCTGGCTTCCAGCCTCGGCAAACGGTACCCGTCACAGTTGTCCGGCGGACAGCAGCAGCGCGTTGGCGTAGCCCGTGCGCTCGCCGCCGATCCACCGGTCCTCCTCATGGACGAACCTTTCAGCGCCGTGGATCCGGTGGTCCGCGACGAGCTCCAGCAGGAACTGCTGAGACTGCAGCGGGAGTTGGCCAAGACCATCGTGTTCGTCACCCACGACATCGACGAGGCGACCGTCCTGGGGGACAAGGTGGCGGTCTTTGCCGTGGGCGGAAAGCTGGCCCAGTACTCGGCACCTGAAGAGATCCTCCGGGCACCTGCCAACGACTTCGTTGCCTCCTTCGTGGGCAGGGACCGGGGCTTCCGGCACCTCGCCTTCAACGCTGCCGACTCCGTGCAACTGCACCCCGTCACTATGGTGAGTGTCTCCGACGGGCACCACGCCGGCCGCGAATCGGGGGAGTGGGCGCTGGTGGTGGATCAGGATTCCCGGCCTCTGGGTTGGTCATCGCCCCGCGACGGCGCCGGCATCATTCCCGGGGGTTCGCTGTTCCGCAAGGGGGACACGCTGCGCCGGGCTTTGGATGCGGCACTGTCCTCGCCGTCGGGGTTGGGCGTCGCAGTGGACGACGACGGCAGGGTTGCCGGAGTCCTCAAGGCGCCGGAAGTCCTTGCCCTCATCGAGGAAGTCCGCCGCCACCGCGAGGACGCCACCTGATGGAGTGGTTCATCGCGAACAGCGCAATGGTGTTCGGCCTCGCGGGACAGCACCTGGTCCTGGCGGTCGTTCCCATGGTCCTTGGACTGTTGATCTCCATCCCACTGGCCCAATTGGCCCGCCGCAACCGTACGCTGCGGTCCGTGGTGGCCACAGCCACGTCCCTGCTTTACACCATTCCGTCCTTGGCGCTGTTCATCATCCTGCCAACCATCCTCGGCACCCGGATCCTCGATCCCCTCAACGTCGTTGTGGCGTTGACTATCTATGCCGTGGCACTCCTGGTCAGGGCAGCCATGGATGCCTTCGATTCCGTGGACGACGACCTCCGGAACGCGGCCGTCGCCATGGGTTTCAAGCCTTTGGCCCGTTTCTTCCAGGTGGACCTTCCGTTGTCCCTGCCGGTCCTGTTCGCCGGCCTTCGCGTCGTTTCGGTCAGCAACATTTCGCTGGTGAGCGTAGCCGCCCTGCTGGGAGTGGGGAACCTGGGAATCCTGTTCACGGACGGCCTCCAGCGCACCTTCGTGACTGAGGTTGTTGTTGGCATCATCGCCATCCTGGTGCTGGCCTTGGTGATGGACGGAATCCTGGTGGTCCTGGAACGCGTCCTGACGCCGTGGACCCGGGCATCGGGAACGGGCGGCCGCCCGGCCACCCAGGCGTCAGTCACCGAACCAAAGGCAGGGACCGCCGTCGTCAGCCGTCCGGAACCGGGGGCGTCGGCATGAGCAACGTCTTCACCGACACCGTGGCATGGTTGGCCGATCCACTCCATTGGAGCGGCAGCGGCGGTATCCCCGTCCGCCTGGCCGAGCATCTGCAGTACAGCGGGCTGGTCTTGCTGATTGCAGCTGCCATCTCCATTCCGGTGGGACTCTTCATCGGCCACACCGGACGCGGGCGCGTCGTAGCCGTAGCCTTGGCAGGCGCCTTGCGGGCCTTGCCCACCCTGGGTCTGCTGGTGCTGTTCGCACTGCTGGCCGGCAGCGGACTGATGCCTCCCGTGTGGGCCCTGGTGATCCTCACCGTTCCGCCGTTGCTCGCCGGTACGTACGCAGGCATTTCCAGCGTTGACCGTTCAGTAGTGGACGGGGCGCGTGCCATGGGCATGACCGAACTCCAGATCCTGTTCAAGGTGGAGGTGCCCAACGGGCTGCAGGTGATGTTCGGCGGTATCCGAACAGCTGTGTTGCAGGTGATCGCCACAGTGTCGGTGGTCGCCTACCTGCCCCTGGGCGGCTTTGGCCGCTACTTGTTCGACGGGCTGGTCCTGCAGGACTTCCCGCGCATGCTTGCCGGTTCCTTCCTCATCGCGGCCCTCGCGATCGCCGTGGACCTCATCCTCGCCGCCGTTCAACGCCTGGCCCTGTCACCGGGGCTCACCCTCGATTCACGCGGAAGCCACAAGGCAACCGCCGATTCCACAGCCACAGCTCCCGCAGGGGCTGCCGTTCAAGGAGGTACATCATGAAACACACCAACCCCACGTCCCTTACACGCCGGGGCCTCGGCGGCCTGGCAGCCGGCCTCGGTGTGGCACTTGCGCTGAGCGCATGCGGTGGCGGCACCCCCTTGGATTCGCCCTCCACCTCGGCAGGTACCGGGTCTGCGGACTCCGGGGCTCCTCTGGTAGTGGGCTCGGCCGACTTCCCTGAAAGCCAGGTCATCGGTGAGATCTACGCCGGCGCGCTCAACGCAGCCGGCGTCACAGCCAGCACCAAGCCCAACATCGGCTCGCGGGAGATCTACTTCAAGGCCGTCCAGGACGGCTCGGTGGACATTGTTCCGGACTATTCCGGCAACCTCCTGTCCTACGTGGACACCGAGGCCACCGAAGTTTCGGCCGAAGACGTCTACAAGGCCCTTCCGGGGAAGCTGCCCGAGGGGCTGGCCGTCCTTGAACCGGCGAAGGCCGAGTCCAAGGACGCAATGGTGGTCACCAAGGCTACGGCAGAAAAGTACCAGTTGAAGTCCATCGAGGACCTCGCCAAGGTGTGCAAGGACTTCACCATGGCAGCGCCGGCCACTTTCGAGACACGCGCTTACGGCTTCCCCGGTTTGAAGAAGAACTACAACTGCGAACTGAAGGGCCTGCAGCCCTTCAACGACGGCGGCGGCAACCTGACGCTCCAGGCACTCCTGGAAGACAAGGTGCAGGTGGCCGACATCTACACCACCACCCCGTCCATCGCCGACAACGACCTCGTGGTCCTCGAAGATCCGAAGAACAACTTCAAGGCCCAGCAGGTCCTCCCGCTCTACAACAAGTCCAAGATGACGGACAAGGCGAAGGAAGCGCTCAACAACGTTTCCAAGATCCTCACCACCGAGGACCTGATCAACCTGAACCGCTCCGTCAGCGGTGACCAGAAGCAGAGCGCCAAGGATGCTGCCGCCGCATGGCTGAAGGACAAGGGCATCGTCAAGTAGCACTTGGGTGAAACCGCGTACGACGGCGGTGACGGACCCGCGGGGGTCTGTCACCGCCGTCGGTCTATCTGTGAGTGATGTCTCAACGGAAGCGCATGACCCCTGTGGCATATTTGAGGGATGGCGAATTTCAAGCAGTCCACCAAGCTTCATAATGTCCTCTACGACATCCGTGGACCGATTCTTCAGGCCGCCCAGCAAATGGAGGCGGAGGGTCACAGGATCCTCAAACTGAACATCGGAAACCCGGCACCCTTTGGGTTTGAAGCGCCTGACGCCATCTTGGTGGACATGATCCGCCACCTTCCCAATGCCCAGGGCTACAGTGACTCCCGCGGTATCTTCTCCGCCCGTACGGCCGTGTCGCAGTACTACCAGACGCGCGGCATCCAGAACATCCATGTGGATGATATCTACCTGGGCAACGGGGTCAGCGAACTCATCACCATGTCCCTCATGGCGTTGCTCGAGGACGGGGACGAAGTCCTCATCCCCACCCCGGATTACCCCTTGTGGACGGCGTCCGTCTCTTTGGCAGGCGGCCGTCCCGTCCACTACCTGACCGACGAAGAATCGGGATGGCAGCCGGATCTTGATGACATGGAATCGAAGATCACGCCACGCACCAAGGGCATCGTCGTCATCAATCCCAACAACCCCACGGGAGCGGTCTACCCCGAAGAGACCTTGAAGAAGATTGTCGCCCTGGCCGAAAAGCACGGGCTGGTGATTTTCGCCGACGAGATCTACGAGAAGATCCTGTACGAAGACGCCGTCCACGTGAACCTGGCGGGCCTGACCGGCGATGACGTGCTGTGCCTGACGTTCAGCGGACTGTCCAAGGCGTACCGCGTTTGTGGCTACCGGGCCGGCTGGATGGCCATCTCCGGCCCCAAGAAGGACGCCGCGGACTACCTTGAAGGCATCAACCTCCTGGCGAACATGCGCCTATGCGCGAACGTTCCGGCCCAGCACGCCATCCAAACGGCGCTGGGTGGTTACCAGAGCATCAACGACCTCATCCTCCCCGGCGGCAGGCTCCTTGAGCAGCGCAACAAAGCCCACGACCTCTTGAACGCCATTCCGGGTGTGAGCACGCAGCAAGCCAGGGGAGCCCTCTACCTGTTCCCCAAGCTGGACCCGGAGGTTTACCACATCCGGGACGACGAGAAGTTTGTCCTGGATCTCTTGAGGGAACAGAAGATCCTTGTCTCGCACGGCAGGGCGTTCAACTGGGTGCGCCCTGACCACTTCCGCATGGTGACGCTGCCCAACGTCAAGGACATCGAGGAAGCAATCGGCCGCATGGCGGACTTCCTGTCGAGGTATCCGGGCAACTAGCCTGAATCCCAGGGCGCCACGGGGGCGTCGTCCGGCAGAAAGGCTAGCCATGGTTGCAGTTGAGTTCGCCAAGAGTCCCGCAGAAACGTTGAAGGTCGGTTCGGGGTTTACGCTCGCAAGCGTGGATCCCGAATCGACGCCCGGCTACACAGGCAACAAGGTTGACGGGAAGGCTTTGCTGGGTGCGCAGGACGACAGGCTGGCTGAGCTTCAGGAACAGCTGTTTGCCGAAGGTAAGTTCGGCAGCGACAAACGCCTGCTGTTGATCCTTCAAGCCATGGATACCGCAGGTAAGGGCGGGATCGTCAGCCACGTCGTCGGCGCCATGGATCCCCAAGGCGTCCACCTCACGGCGTTCAAAGCGCCCACGGATGAGGAAAAAGCCCACGATTTCCTGTGGCGGATCGAGAAGCAGGTTCCGGCCGCGGGCATGGTGGGCGTCTTCGACCGCTCCCAGTATGAGGACGTCCTCATCCACCGCGTCCATGCTTGGGCCGACGCCAAGGAGCTGGAGCGGCGGTACGCAGCCATCAACGATTTCGAAGCCAGGCTTACCGAACAAGGCACCACGATCGTCAAGGTCATGCTCAACATCAGTAAGGACGAACAGAAGGAGCGTTTGATCGCCCGCTTGGACGATCCCAGCAAGCACTGGAAGTACAGCCGTGGCGACCTCACCGAGCGGGCCCATTGGGATGACTACATGAAGGCGTACGAGGCTGCCTTTGCGGAAACCTCTACGGACACAGCTCCGTGGCACGTAGTTCCTGCCAACAAGAAGTGGTACGCACGGATCGCTGTCCAGGAGTTGCTGTTGGAGGCACTGCGGGGGATGTCGTTGGATTGGCCCAAGGCAGAATTCGACGTTGCCGCAGAGCGAGCGCTCGTGGCGGAATCCTAAGCTTTGCGGGTTACTCCGGGGCGTTGCCCGGTTCACGGGCAGCCGCCAAGCGCTTCCGTGCTCCTTCGAGCCACTCCTCGCAGCGCTTGGCCAGGGCCTCTCCGCGCTCCCACAACGCCAGGGACTCCTCGAGGCTTGCTCCGCCTGCCTCGAGCCGCCCAACGACGGCCACCAGTTGTTCCCGTGCCTCTTCGTAGCTCAGCCCGTCCAAGGCATCAGGTGTTTGGCTGCTGTTCTCGGTCATTGAAATCCTCTTGTTTAGTGCTGCTGCCAGCGGGTGAGTGGGCGTGCCCGGCGGCTTTTTCGTGTGCCTGATGCGCCCGGCGTTCGGCTATCGTTCGGCGATTTCGGCCTGGCCGGCGGACGTGGCACGGAACCTGCCGTCTGCTACCCGGATCGAGAGGGGCGTGTCCTCGGGTACCTGTTCCGGGCTGGTGACCACGGTGTGCCCTGCCTGATCCTCACCGATGATCTGCACTACGGCATAACCCCGGTCAAGGGTCTTTTGCGGAGACAGTGCACGCACCTGGGCGCGCAGGTGGTGCACCTGGTCAAGGGCACGCACTACCGCCGAGTTCACGGCAGTGTGGGACCTCTGCCTAAGTCGCGCAACCTCGTCGGCGCGGACATCCACCAGCGTATCCGGGGCTGCCAGGACCGGACGCGACCTTAGCGCGTGCAGCCTGTCGGTTTCCCGATCCACCATCCTTCCGATGCTGCGCCTCAGGTGGTCGCGTGCCTGCCGCACGGCCGCGAGTTCCTCTGAAACGTCCGGCACAATCCGCTTTGCCGCGTCGGTTGGCGTCGACGCCCGGAGGTCGGCAACGTCATCAAGGATCGGACGGTCGGCCTCGTGGCCAATGGCGCTTACCACCGGCGTGGTTGCTGCGGCCACGGCCCGGATGAGGTCCTCGTTGCTGAATGGCAGGAGGTCTTCCAGTGCTCCGCCGCCCCTGGCCATGACGATGACATCGACGTGCGGGTCCGCATCCAGTTTCCGGAGCGCCCCGATGATCTGCGATACGGCGGTGTTGCCTTGGACCGCGACTTCGCGGACATCGAACTCCACGGCGGGCCAGCGAAGCGCAGCGTTCCGCAGGACGTCTTTCTTGGCGTCCGAATCCCGGCCTGTGATGAGGCCGATCCGGTGGGGGAGGAGCGGTAGCTTGCGTTTCCGGGATTCAGCGAAGAGGCCCTCGGCAGCCAGCGCCTGGCGTAGCCGTTCGATCCTGGCGAGAAGATCGCCCAGGCCCACCGGCCGGATGTCCTTGACGGACATGTTGAGCCGTCCGGTCTTGACCCAGAAGTCTGCCTTCACCAAGGCCACCACGCGGGAGCCCCGTTCCAAGGGAGTCCGCTGGCGGTCCAGGACTGTGGACCACACGGAGGCGGGCAGGGAGATTTCGTCGTCGATGTCCCGCAAGGTGAGGAAGGCGTTGCCTCCGCGGCGGTTCATTTCAATAACCTGGCCCTCGATCCAGGCTGCAGGTGCGCGCTCAATGTGGGCTTTGAGCTTGCGGGACAACAGTTGGAGCGGCCACGGATTGTCCGGGCTGGTCTCCGCAGCAGTACCGGGCAGGGTCGATTCGGGTCTGGCTTCAGCTGACATCAGTGATCCGTGCGTTGTCCTGCATGTGTTTGTCCTCGCTAGCGCTGCTGTTGCCGTTGCCGGCGCCTTCCAACTCTATCCATAGCCTCAACCCCGGGTCCGACATTTTTCCCCGTATGTGGACAGCCTAGGATGGTGGCACTGCCCCCGAACCTCAAGGATGACTGTGCGTACCTTTGTTTCTGCAGTCGGAGTGATCCTTGCGTTGTTGCTGACAGCAGTGGCTGTACCGGCAGCGTGGGTGGACACCAACGTGGTCAAGGAAGATGGCTTCGTACGGATGGCTGCGGCGCTGGGGAACGATCCCGGCTTCCAGGAACGGCTCGCCGCTGCCGCAGCCGGCACCTTTGAATCGTCTGTCTCGCTTCCGGAACCCGTCCGAAACCTTGCTGCCGGAGCCATCAAGGATGCCGCGTCCGGCATGCAATCCTGGAGCGACTACCCGCAGGCCTGGGAGGAGACCGCGAGGAACAGCCACCGCCTGAACTTCGGCACCATCAAGGCGGAGGAGGCGCAGTCACCAACGGCGCTGCAGTTGGATATTGCTCCGCTGGTGCGGCTGATCCGGGATCACTTTGCCTCCTCCACGGGCATCCGGTTGGACGTGCCCGAACAGAGCGTCGTAACTCTCGGCCAACCCGCGCAGCGGCAGGTCATTGAGCGTGTTTCTGCGTTTGTCCCGCTGTGGTGGGTGGCCGCCGTCGGTGCCGTACTTTCCGCCTTGCTTGCCCTCGCCGCAGCGCGGCGACGCGCGGTGGTCCTGATCTTCTTTGGGCTGGGCGGGCTGGCATTGGCTGCAGTGTGGACGACGACGGCGGACATCGCCGTCCGTGCTGCGGAAAACCTCTCCAGCGGCAACAGTGTGGCGGAACTCTTCAAGGAGGAGTTTCTCGCCTCGGCCAGATCCGGCTTCGGGGAATGGATTGCGGCGAGCATATGGGCCTCTGGCGGAATGCTGGCGTTGAGTGTCATTGCGTGGCTTCTCACAGGGAGAGGACGGTCACGTTCTGCGGACCGGTCCGGCACTGGCCGGTAACATTGAAGGATGACCAGCACAGCAGTTTCTATTCCGATGCCCACGGTGCCCCGCAGACGTCGATCTCCTGAAGAGGTGCTGGCTGCCGCCCCGGTTACGGGAACCAAGAAAGTCCTGCTGGCAGCTCCCCGCGGTTACTGTGCCGGCGTGGACCGGGCCGTCATCGCGGTGGAGAAAGCGCTGGAGCACTACGGTCCGCCCGTCTATGTACGGAAGCAGATCGTGCACAACGTGCATGTTGTTACCTCCCTCGAAGAAAAGGGCGCCATCTTCGTTGACGAGACGGACGAGGTACCCGAGGGTGCCCTGGTCATTTTCTCGGCGCATGGCGTGTCTCCGGCCGTAGTTCAATCCGCAGAGGACCGCGGCCTGCGGACCATCGATGCCACGTGCCCGCTGGTTACCAAGGTCCACCGTGAAGCAGTTCGCTTCGCGAAGGAGGACTACGACATCCTGCTGATCGGCCACGACGGCCACGAGGAAGTCGAAGGAACCGCCGGCGAAGCCCCGGAACACATCCAGATCATCAACGGCCCGCACGAGGTCGGCAAGGTGACTGTCCGCGACCCCGAAAAGACCATCTGGCTCTCCCAGACAACCTTGAGTGTTGACGAGACCATGGAGACCGTGCGGATGCTCAAAGAGCGGTTCCCCACCCTTCAGGATCCGCCCAGTGACGATATTTGCTACGCCACCACCAACCGCCAGGTAGCCATCAAGAAGATCGCTCCCCAGGCTGACTTGGTGATCGTGGTTGGTTCGGCCAACTCCTCCAACTCCGTCCGCCTCGTCGAGGTAGCCCTTGAATACGGGGCCAAAGCGTCCTACCGGGTGGACTTCGCCAATGAGGTGGACGAAAGCTGGTTCGAAGGCGTGGCCACGGTGGGCGTGACTTCAGGGGCATCCGTTCCCGAGGTCCTGGTCCAGGACGTGCTCCGGCTTTTGGCCGACTATGGCTACGGCGAGGTTCAGGAAGTTGTCACGGCAGAGGAAGACCTCCTTTTCTCGCTGCCCAAGGAACTCCGCGCAACGCTCAAGCAAGCCGGCGACGTCAGCCGTGCCTTGGGCGGACGGGGCAACCGCCCCACGTCCTAACGTTTCGTGATCGTCAACGGCCCGGTTGCTTGCATCGACAGGATGCAAGCAACCGGGCCGTTTCCTTGTGCCCTGTCAGGTCCTCAGGCGGCAGACTCCCTGCTTGCATCTGCGTCGATGCCCCTGTCGCTCGGCTCTACAGCGAGGAGTTCGGGTGCTGCGAGGGAGCGCGGGACCACTTCCACCGAAGCAGGTGAGGTGAGGCCGGCGTCATCCATGGTGTTGAGCTTGCGCGCGGTCGGAAGAACCCGGGCTTCAAGCGTGCCAACCATCGCGTTGTACCGGTCCACGGACGTCTTCAGTGAGCTGCCCAGCTTGCCGACATTTTCCCCCAAGGTGCCCATGCGCTCGTAAAGCTGCTTGGCCAGCTCGAAGAGCTCGTGCGCGCTGTCCGTGAGGACGTCCTGGCGCCAGGTGAACGCCACCGACTTGAGGACTGCCAAGAGCGTTCCGGGCGATGCCAGGACGACGTTCTTGGAGAGCGCATGCTCCAGGAGCCCGGCGTCCGCTTCCAGAGCCGAGGCGAGGATCGACTCCGCCGGCAGGAAACAGATCACTAACTCGGGGGAGTTGCCCGGGATGTCCCAGTACTTCTTTGCCGCCAAGGCGTCAATGTGGGCCTTGAGGGCCTTCGCATGCTGGGCCAGAAGACTCTTGGAATCCTGACGGGCCTGGTCCGTGACTGATTCTCCCAGGGCACCCTCTCCGTGGATCTGTTCCTGCGCCGCCAGGTACGACCCAAGAGGTACCTTGGCGTCCACCACCAGTTGCTTGCTGCCCGGCAACTGGACCACGAGGTCGGGCCGCAGCGTGTTCTCACTCCGCACGGAATGGACTTGCTCGTAGAAGTCGACGTGGCGCATCATTCCGGAGGCCTCAACCACCCGGCGGAGCTGGACTTCGCCCCACTGGCCACGGGCACTGTTGGAACGGAGAGCCGAGGCCAGCGCATGCGTCGACCTCAGGAGTTGCTCGTCGGAAAGGCGGGCATCCTGCAACTGCTGGGCGAGTTGGCCGTACTGCTCCACGCGGTCGCGCTCCAGCAGTGAGACCTGCTGCTGGACGGCTGTCAGCTTCTCCGCAACCGGGGCCAGGGCGCGCAGCACGCTGCCGTCCGAGTTCCTGGATTCGCTGAGCTCGCGGTTCTGTGCGAACAGAAGGCGACGTTCGGCGTCGGCGGCTGCGTACTGGGCGGTCACCTCCGAGAGGCGCGCCGAAACGGCGTCGAAATCCGCTTCCAATCCCGCACCCCGGCGACGGAAGACAACGTACGCGATGCCAAGTCCCAGTGCTGCTCCGATCAGCAGCATCAACAAGGCCAGAACCACTCCAAATCCATCCATGCAGTAACCCTGTCACAGGGGTACGACAGTTTTAGTGCAGGGCCCTGCCGGGGTGTCCCAACCCGGAGGGAGCTGAATCGGAACGGCGTGCGCTACCGGGTAGAATCAATGCTCGTGGCTCTTACTATTGGCATCGTCGGACTGCCCAACGTCGGCAAATCAACCCTCTTCAACGCACTGACCCGGAACCAGGTTCTTGCAGCGAACTACCCGTTCGCAACCATCGAACCAAACGTCGGCGTCGTGAACCTGCCTGACCCGCGTCTGCAAAAGCTGGCTGAAATCTTCGGTTCCCAGCGGCAGTTGCCGGCAACCGTGTCCTTCGTGGACATCGCGGGCATCGTCAAGGGCGCCTCCGAGGGCGAAGGCCTGGGCAACCAGTTCCTGGCGAACATCCGCGAAGCCGAGGCCATCGCCCAGGTCATCCGGGTGTTCGACGATCCCGACGTTGTCCACGTTGACGGCAAGGTCGATCCGCGTTCGGATATGGAAACCATCAACACCGAACTGATCCTGGCCGATCTGCAGACGATCGAAAAAGCCATTCCGCGCATCGAAAAAGAAATCAAGATCAAGAAGCGCGAGGCTGCCGAGCTCAACGCCATCAAGGCAGCCCAAGCGGTGCTGGAGCGTGGCGACACGATCTTCTCCTCGATCAAGAGCGACAAGCTGGAGCTGGAGTACCTGAAGGAGCTCAGCCTCCTCACAGCCAAACCGTTCATCTACGTCTTCAACGCAGATGAAGGCATCCTGGGCAGCGCGGAGAAGCAGGAAGAACTGCGCGCTATGGTTGCTCCCGCCGACTGCATCTTCCTGGACGCCAAGCTCGAGGCGGACCTCGTTGAACTCGACGAGGAAGAAGCCCGCGAGATGTTGGAAATGAACGGCCAGACCGAGTCCGGCCTTGACCAGCTGGCCCGGGTTGGCTTCCACACTCTTGGCCTGCAGACGTACCTCACCGCCGGGCCCAAGGAAACGCGCGCATGGACCATTCGCCAAGGTGACACCGCCCCGCAAGCTGCCGGCGTCATCCACACCGATTTCCAGCGCGGCTTCATCAAGGCTGAGGTTGTCTCCTTCGACGACCTCGTCGATGCCGGCTCCATGGCCGAGGCCAAGTCCCGCGGCAAGGTCCGGATCGAAGGCAAGGACTATGTCATGTCCGACGGCGACGTGGTGGAGTTCCGCTTCAACGTCTGACGCTGCGGCGTCGCCGCCCCACGGCCACCGATAGAGTCGGACCGATGACTAGTGAACAGTATGCTTCCGATCTGCCTGCGCTGACCTTGTCCGCGCTGGATCCCGACCACTCCGGATATGGCTTTGTCCAGGTTCGTGGCGCCCGGGAAAACAACCTGCGCAACGTGGACGTTGACGTGCCTCGCGACGCCATCGTGGCGTTTACCGGCGTGTCAGGCTCAGGGAAGTCGTCGTTGGCCTTCGGTACCATCTATGCCGAAGCCCAGCGCCGGTACTTCGAATCTGTCGCGCCGTACGCACGCCGGCTCATCCAGCAGGGGCACAACCCAAAGGTGGAGCAGATCACGGGCCTGCCGCCCGCCGTCGCGCTTCAGCAGCGCCGCGGTACAGCTACGGCCCGGTCCACGGTTGGCACTGTCACTACGCTGTCCAACTCGCTGCGCATGCTTTTCTCGCGCGCCGGCAGCTACCCGGAAGGTTCCGGTCAGCTGGACTCGGATGCCTTCTCCCCGAACACCGCGGCAGGTGCCTGCCCGGAATGCCATGGCTTGGGCGTCGCGCACACCGTCAGTGAAAACTCCCTTGTCCCTGACCCTTCCCTCAGCATTCGCGAGGGCGCCATCGCCGCCTGGCCCGGCGCATGGCAGGGCAAGAACCTGCGCGATATCCTGGCCCATCTCGGCTACGACATCGAAACCCCGTGGCGGAAGCTACCCAAGAAGGACCGTGACTGGATCCTTTTCACGGAAGAGCAGCCGGTGGTGGAGGTGAGGCCGCAACGCGACCGTGTCGCCAAGCCGTACAAGGGCCGGTTCTGGAGCGCCCGGAGCTACGTGCTGCACACTTTGGCAGACTCCAAAAGCTCCGCCATGCGCGACCGCGTGCTGCGCTTCATGCAGACGGGACCGTGCCCGCGCTGTGCCGGCAGCGGGCTCAGGGCGGAAGCCTTGGCTGTTACTTTTGCCGGAAAGACCATCGCCGAGCTGAACGCCTTGTCCATGACCGAGCTGGCGGAGGTAATCCGGCCCACCACGGAACTGACGGCAGCCGGTACCGCTTCCCGCAAGCAGTCTTCAGGCGAAGGCAATGAGGTGGCTGTCGCCATCACCCGGGACCTGTTGATGCGGATCACTGTGCTGTTGGATTTGGGGCTGGGTTACCTTGCCTTGGGCCGTTCCACGCCCACGCTCTCCCCGGGAGAGATGCAGCGCCTCAGGATTGCCACCCAGCTCCGTTCCGGGTTATTCGGTGTGATCTACGTGCTTGACGAGCCCTCCGCCGGTCTCCACCCCGCCGACGCCGAACCCTTGCTCGCGGTCCTGGACCGACTCAAGTCATCCGGCAATTCCGTGTTCGTGGTGGAGCACAACATGGATCTGGTAAGCCGCGCGGACTGGTTGGTGGATGTGGGTCCGCGCGCCGGTGAAGGAGGAGGCGAGGTGCTCTACAGCGGCCCGGTAGCCGGCCTCGCCGAGGTCCCCGAATCCGTGACGAGGCCCTTCTTGTTCCCGAATGATTCCGATGGAACGGTCGACGGCGGTTCGGTCGCAGATTTTGCCCGCAGCAGAGGTACCCGCCGGGAACCGGTTGGTTGGCTGGAACTCCGGGACATCAGCCGGCATAACCTGCGCAAACTCGACGCCGACTTTCCGCTGGGGGTGCTGACCGCGGTGACCGGCGTGTCCGGCTCAGGCAAGTCGACTCTGGTCAGCCAGGTTCTGGCCGGGATGGTGGGTGCTCAATTGCGTCCGGACGCCGATGCTCTTGGGGAACCGGCGTCGGAGGAGCACGGCACTGAGGCCGGGAACCCCGCCGAAGCGCTGACAGGAAAATGCGTCTCGGGGCTGGGGCAGTTGGACCGGCTTGTAAAGGTGGACCAGAAACCGATCGGCCGTACTCCGCGCTCCAACCTCGCGACGTATACGGGACTCTTCGACGCCGTTCGGAAGGAATTCGCCGCCACGGACGAAGCCCGCGCCCGCGGCTTCGACACCGGACGGTTTTCCTTCAACGTGGCCGGAGGCCGCTGTGAGACCTGTCAGGGCGAAGGGTTCGTGGCCGTTGAACTGCTGTTCCTGCCCGGAAGCTACGGGCCCTGCCCCGAGTGCCACGGCACGCGCTACAAGCCGGAAACGCTGGAAGTCAGTTACCGCGGCAAAAACATCGCCGAGGTCCTCGCCATGACGGTGGACTCCGCCGCAGAGTTCCTTACAGACGTGCCTGCCGCCGCGCGCAGCCTCAAGACCCTGCGCGAGGTAGGTTTGGGCTACCTGAGATTGGGCCAGCCCGCCACCGAACTCTCCGGTGGAGAGGCCCAGCGCATCAAGCTCGCTACCGAACTGCAGCGGGCCCAGCGTGGCCACACCCTCTATGTGCTGGATGAGCCCACCACAGGATTGCACCCCTCAGATGTCCAGCTTCTGATGGCGCAGCTGCACCGGCTGGTCGATGCCGGCAACACAGTGATCGTGGTCGAACACGACATGGACGTGGTGGCCGGCGCTGACTGGGTGATCGACCTGGGCCCCGCGGGAGGCGACGCCGGCGGCCGGATCATCGCCGCCGGAACGCCGGTTGAGGTGGCGTGCTCCGCTGAGAGCCGGACGGCGCCGTATTTGGCAGCGGCACTGCGGGGCCAACCCTGAAAAGACATACAAGTGAGGCATGGTATCCGCGTTATCCACATACGGCAGCGGGGCCCTCTGCAGAGGGACACGATGAGGGTGCAGGGCACCACCACTTCCTGTGCCCTTTCTGACTCCGACGCTGAGTATGCCATCCCCTATCTGCGACGGGCCCGTACTTTCGTGCGGGCCGTCGCTGAGGAAGGTCGAGGCATGGTGTACCTGATCGGGTAAGGACACCGCCCGGGCAATGGTGGTTGCGGGGATTACCGTGGCGCCGGGTCACCGGAGACACTGGGCATATCAAGCGATACTGTGATGGGCGTGGGCAACGTGGTGCGTGAGGTTAGGGAAGCAGCAGGGCTTAGCCAAGCTGAGCTCGCTCTACGTTCCGGAGTAGCTCAACCCAACATAGCTGCATATGAAACGGGTCGACGCAGGGCTTCGGCTTCCATGCTGCAAAGGTTGCGGGCGGCTGCTCAGCCCCTGCCGCATGATGCACTCGCTAATCATCGCCATGAATTGACCGATTTGGCATCTCGATACCGGCTAAGCAACGTTCGTGTCTTTGGTTCAGCAGCCCGTGGCACCGACCGCCCCGGAAGTGATCTCGATATCCTCGTCACACGTTCGCCTGGGGTAGGGCTCTTGACCATAGCTGCCTTCGCTGCAGCTGCAAGTGAGTTATTAGGTGTTGAGGTGGACGTCGTCACCGACGGGGGACTGCGCCCGGACCATGAGATTCTGACCACGGCAATCGCTGTATGACTGAACGGGACGTCGCTGCCTTGGGAATCCGGCCGATGTCCCGGGGTTGGCAGCAGAGTCGCTGGTTCTCAAATTAGGGGAGCGTCGCCCGGCTAACCCCGCTACTACGAGCGATCACCCAGAGGTGTCCTGCTGTATTAATCCCCCGCCCTGCTGATTTGTCAGCAGGACCGGGGATTCTTTATGCCCAAAATCAGCCCTGTCCTGCTGTCAGACAGCGAATGTTACCACCGGGTAGCGATTGACTTGAAATCGTTGGCAGATTAGGCAACTAGAGGTTGCGGAACGGTTACAGTTTGGTTGGTTTGTTCCAACATCTGGACGCAATGTGGGTAGGCTTACACTCACATGTAGGCAACGTCACAGTAGGAAACTGTGCCCGCGCCTGGGGAGAACCTGGTTTCTCCCTGCCCAACTCCACGACTCATAGGAGGCGGAATGCGTTTCTCGCGCACTTCCAAAGCTCTAGGCATTGCGGCGATCGTCGCTCTCGCCGTAACCGGTTGCGGCGGCGGTTCCGGCAGCAACACGGACAGCTCTGCCGCGAGTGATCCCAACAAGGTCATCACCGCATACAGCAACGAACCGCAGAACCCGCTGCTCCCCGCGAACACCAATGAGGTGTACGGTGGCCGCGTCGTCGAGCTCCTCTTTGAGGGCCTGCGCGCGTACGACCCGAGCGGCAAGCCGGTCAACGCACTGGCAGAATCCATTGAAACCACGGATTCCCAGAACTGGACCATCAAGGTCAAGTCCGGCGCCAAATTCACCAACGGGGAAGCCATCACGGCCAAGACCTTCGTTGACTCCTGGAACTTTGCTGCGCTGAGCACCAACCTCCAGAACAACGGCTTCTTCTTCGAATCCATCGAGGGCTACGCCGATGTCAGCGCGGTCAACGAGACCACCGGCGCTGACGGCAAGAAGACCTCCACCCCGGCTCCGACCGCACAGACCATGTCCGGCCTCGCCGCCAAGGATGACCAGACCATCACGGTCAAGCTCTCCCAGCCGGAAGCTGACTGGTCCCTCCGCTTGGGTTACTCCGCCTTCTACCCGCTTCCCTCCGAAGCACTGAAGGACCCGAAGAAGTTCGGCGAGAACCCGGTCGGCAACGGCCCGTACAAGTTCGAGAAGGAAGGTGCCTGGGTACACGACCAGTCCATCTCCCTGGTCAAGAACACTGATTACAGCGGGCCTCGTGCTGCCAAGAACGGCGGCGTGACCTTCAAGTTCTACACGGATCCGGGCCCGGCATACACGGACCTGCAGGCTGACAACCTCGACGTCACCGACGTCCTGCCGTCCAACGCCCTGAAGACCTACACCACGGACTTCCAGGACCGTAACTCCACCAAGCCGGTGGCCAACAACTCCACGTTGAACATCCCGGGTTACAACAAGAACTTCCAGGGTGAAGCCGGCAAACTGCGTCGCCAGGCGCTGTCCCACGCGATCAACCGCGATGAGATCACCAAGGTGATCTTCAACGGCACCCGCACCCCGGCAACCGAGTTCACTGCTCCGGTGCTTGACGGATACTCGGACTCCATCAAGGGCAACGATGTCCTGAAGTTCGATGCCCAGAAGGCAAAGGATCTCTGGGCCCAGGCCGAGAAGATCCAGCCGTATGATTCCTCCAAGCCGCTGCAGATCGCTTCCAACACCGATGGTGGCAACAAGGAATGGATCGACGCCGTAGCCAATGGCTTCAAGAACAACCTCGGCATCGAAGCTGAGATCCAGCCATTCGCCAAGTTCGCTGAAGTCCTCGACCTGCGCAAGTCCCAGTCCCTGCCGGGCCTGACCCGCGCCGGCTGGCAGGGCGACTACCCGTCGCTCTACAACTTCCTCGGCCCGGTCTGGGCAACCAACGCTTCCTCCAACTACGAGAAGTACTCGAACCCCGAGTTCGACAAGCTCCTCAAGGAGGGCCTGGGTGCCAAGACTCCTGAAGAAGCAAACGCCAAGTTCAACCAGGCACAGGAGATCCTGTTCCAGGACCTCCCCGGCCTGCCGCTGTGGTACCTGAACCGTCCGATCGTGTGGAGCAACAACGTCGTATCAGCTGAGACTGGCTGGAACGGCGGCATCCTCTACTACAACATCGAGGCCAAGTAATCCTCAGGATCTGAACTTGCCGTGAGGCATTGGGGCCCGGCCATGGCGCCGGGCCCCAATTGCTTGCCTCGGCAGGAAGGCAAACATGACACACCAACACCCGTCCAGAGAAAGGGGGGTGAACCGTGGTCCGCTACATTCTGCGTAGGCTCCTCCAGGTGATTCCCGTCTTCCTGGGAACCACGCTCCTTGTCTACTACATGGTGTTCGCGCTGCCCGGTGATCCCATCGCGGCCCTCTTCGGCGAACGCCAGCCCCCGCAGAGCGTCATCGACGCACTCCGCGCGCAGTACAACCTGGACCAGCCGTTCTGGGTCCAGTACGGAATCTTCCTGAAGAACCTCTTCACCTTCAACCTCGGCGTTGACTTCACGCAGCAGCCCATCGCGGCAGCACTGGGCCGGGCTTTCCCGGTCACTGCCATGCTGGCCATCGAAGCCCTGATCATCCAGGCCGTCTTCGGCATCGCCTTCGGTGTCTTCGCCGGACTCCGCAAGGGCAAGCTGTTCGACTCCACCGTCCTGGTGGCATCCCTCATCGTGATCGCCGTCCCGACGTTCGTGCTCGGCTTCGTCTTCCAGTTGGTTTTTGGTGTCCAGCTGGGATGGGCAAAACCAACGGTCGGCGCCAACGCGGACTGGGGCAACCTGATCCTGCCCGCAGTCGTGCTGGGGCTCGTCTCCTTTGCCTACGTGCTGCGCCTCACCCGGGCATCGGTCAGTGAGAACATGAACGCCGATTACGTCCGCACTGCCACCGCCAAGGGCCTCTCGCGTCCGCGCGTGGTCATGGCGCACATCCTGCGGAACTCCCTGATCCCCGTGGTGACCTACCTGGGTGCGAACCTTGGCGGCCTCATGGGCGGCGCGATCGTCACCGAAGGCATTTTCAACGTCCCCGGCGTGGGCAACAAGCTGTTCCAAGCAATCCAGCGCAGCGAAGGTCCCACCATTGTGGCCATCGTCAGCGTCCTGGTCCTTGTGTTTGTGGTGACCAACCTCCTGGTTGACCTCCTGTACGCCTGGCTCGATCCGAGGATCCGTTATGAGTAGTAATACCGAACACTTCGTAGCCCCGGTGGAGGAAACTCCGCTGCTGGCCACCGACACCGTCAAGACGGAACAGGCACCCCTCAGCCTGTGGGCCGATGCGTGGCGCAAGCTGCGCAGGCGTCCGATGTTCATCATCTCGGCGTTGCTCATCCTGCTGTTGGTGGTCGTGGCGCTCTTCCCGGGCCTGTTCACCAACGTTGAACCGAACAACGACTGCCAGCTGGCCAACTCCGAGGGCGGCCCGACGGCGGGACACCCCTTGGGCTTCACGCTCCAGGGTTGTGACGTCTACTCACGCGTGATCCACGGAACGCAGGCTTCCTTGTCCGTGGGCATCCTGTCCGTGCTTTGCGTCATCATCATCGGCGTTACGCTGGGCGCCCTTGCCGGCTACTACGGTGGCTGGTTGGATGCCGTACTGGCCCGACTCGGCGACATCTTCTTCGCACTGCCGATCATCCTTGGTGCGCTGGTTATCACCCAGCTGCCGCTGTTCCGCGAGAACCGGAGTGTGTGGACGGTGGTCCTCACCATATCCCTGCTGGCCTGGCCGCAGATGGCCCGCATCACCCGCGGTGCCGTCATCGAGGTACGCAATGCGGACTTCGTGACTGCTGCCCGGTCCCTGGGTGTTTCCAAGTTCGGCGCGCTGGTCAAGCACGCACTTCCCAACGCCCTGGCGCCGGTGATCGTCCTGGCCACCCTTGAGCTCGGTGTCTTCATCGTCCTTGAAGCCACGTTGTCCTTCCTGGGTGTCGGTCTTCCCACGAGCGTCATGTCGTGGGGTAACGACATCTCGGCAGCCAACGCCTCCATCCGCACCAACCCGGGCATCCTGTTGTACCCGGCTGCGGCCTTGTCCATCACCGTCCTGAGCTTCATCATGCTTGGCGACGCCGTCCGTGACGCTCTTGATCCCAAGAGCCGACAGCGCTAAGGAGGCCATCATGACTTCTGCCAACATCAGCATTGATGAAGCCACGGCCCCGGCACAGCCGCTCCTTGAGATCAAGGATCTTGCCATCACGTTCAAGACCGGGTCCGGTGAGGTGAAAGCGGTCAAGAACGCCCACCTGACCATCATGCCGGGCGAGACAGTCGCCATTGTGGGGGAGTCCGGTTCAGGCAAATCGACGACGGCGCTTGCCGCCATTGGACTGTTGCCCAATAACGGCCGCGTCTCCGGTGGGCAGATCGTCCTGGAAGGGGAGGACATTGCCCACGCGTCGGAAAAGCGGATGATCGAACTGCGCGGCAGCCACATCGGCATGGTTCCGCAGGATCCGATGTCCAACCTGAACCCCGTCTGGAAGATCGGGTACCAGGTCCGCGAGACGCTCAAGGCGAACGGACGTCCGGATGGTCCGGATGACGTTGCACGGGCGTTAGCCGAGGCCGGCCTGCCGGACGCTGCCCGCCGTGCAAAGCAGTACCCGCACGAGTTCTCCGGCGGTATGCGCCAGCGCGCGCTGATCGCCATCGGCTTGAGCTGCCAGCCCAAGCTCTTGATTGCCGACGAGCCCACATCCGCGCTGGACGTAACGGTCCAGCGCAAGATTCTGGACCACCTGGAAACCATGACGACGGAGCTTGGCACGTCTGTGCTGCTCATTACCCACGACCTCGGCCTGGCTGCCGAGCGCGCGGACAAAGTAGTGGTCATGTACCAGGGCAACGTGGTGGAAGCGGGTCCTTCGCTGGAACTGCTCCGGAACCCGCAGCACCCCTACACGCGCCGCCTTGTGGAGTCGGCTCCGTCCCTGGCCTCCCGCCGCATTCAGGTAGCCAAGGAGCAGGGGGTCGAGGCCGAGGATCTGCTGGCGCCGACGGATGCTGCCAAGGAAAAGTCTGCGGACGACGTCCTGCAGATCAAGGACCTCCGCAAGGTCTACAAGCTGCGCCAGGGTCTGGGTAAAACGACGGACTTCGCTGCCGTGGACGGGGTGAGCTTCAACGTCAAGCGCGGTACCACCACGGCGATTGTAGGCGAGTCCGGTTCCGGCAAGTCCACTGTGGCCAAGATGGTGCTGCAGTTGGAGAGCCCCACGGACGGGCAGATTCTCTTCGATGGTGTTGATACAGCGGGGTTGAAGGGCAAGGAGCTGTTCAAGTTCCGGCGCCGCGTGCAGCCGATCTTCCAGGACCCCTACGGTTCGCTGGATCCGATGTACAACATCTACCGGACCATCGAGGAGCCGCTGCGCGTCCACAAGATCGGCAATGCGGCAAGCCGCGAGAAGAAGGTCCGGGAGCTGCTGGACCAGGTCGCCTTGCCGCAGACCACCATGCAGCGTTACCCGAACGAGCTCTCCGGCGGCCAGCGCCAGCGTATTGCGATCGCGCGTGCCCTGGCCTTGGATCCCGAGGTCATCATCTGTGACGAGGCTGTTTCCGCACTGGACGTCCTGGTCCAGGCGCAGGTGCTCAATCTCCTCGCTGAACTTCAGGACAACCTCGGCCTGACGTACCTGTTCATCACGCACGACCTCGCGGTGGTCCGCCAGATCGCCGATCACGTCTGCGTCATGGAAAAGGGCAAGCTGGTAGAGACGGGAAGGACCGACGACGTCTTCGACAACCCGCAGCAGGCCTACACGCAGGCCCTGCTGGATGCGATCCCGGGCGGCTCGCTGCTGCTGCCCCCGGCGGTGGCATAACCGGCGTCGTACTTCCGGTCAGTAGAGCAATGGCAAAGCCGGTGGTCCCCGAAAGGGAACCACCGGCTTTGCCGTTTAAGGGACTAATTACGACGCCGGTTGCGGCGCGGTATCGCTGTCCGGCCGCGGAGCCAGCCCGAGGGCAGCAAGCTGGCCTGCCAAGACCTTGCCCAGCTTCTCGTGGCCGGACGGTTTCATGTGGACGTTGTCTTGCAGGTCCTTCGCCGCGTCGAAGCGCGTGAGCCAGTCGCCGGCGCTGACGAACGGAATGTTGTTCTTGGCAGCAACCCTGCCGAGGAGGGCATCCACTTCCGTCCGCCGTCCGCCGCCGTTGGCAGCCCCCTTGGCCAGGGTGCCGATCATGGCCATCCTCGAGCCGGGGTACCGCTTCTTCAGCACCGCCAGGAGCCGTTCGGCGTTGGAAGCGACCTGCGCGTCCGTGGCTTTCTGGGCGGCGTCATTGCCGCCGCCTTGGATGACGATCAGCGGCGGGCTCCCGTAGGGGAGCACCCAGTCACCGCGCTGGAGGGCGTCAATGTAGTTACCGGTCTTGTCGTTGGCGGCCACGAAGCCGGTGCCACCCATCCCTGCCACGTACAGCTTGTAGCCGAGGGCAGCGATGCCGCGTTGTGGCCACGAGTCCTTGGGCTGGGACTGGGAGTCGCCAATGAGGACAGCCGTGTGCCGGACATCGGCCAAGACGATTTCGTTCCGGTTGTTCGCAGGGTTCCTGTAGAGGGAGCCTGCGGGCAGGTTCGGAGCGGGGGACTCCGGAGCCATGCTCTGGGGTTTTTCCGCGGCGGCCGTCGCTGCCGCTGCGGGCGCGGCTGAGCGTGAAGTGGCGGCAGGGGATGGCTGGCTTGTTCCGCAGCCGGCCGCCAGAACGCCTACGGCGATCAACGGTGCGAGCATGCGGAACACGGCCGAAGCTTTTCGCATCGATTTTCTCCGAAGGGCACTGGTTCCTGCAGACATCATGGGGCACGGCGCGAAGAAAATCCAGCATCTTGATTGAACATTTAGCAAACGCTGCGGCGGCGTAGGCAGGGGCACATCCGGGCCCCTGAAGTATTGCTTTTTAGGCCCTCTCATGCGTGTGCGTTTAGAATAGCCATAGGTGCCCTGTGTCCCGGGGTCTTTTCGTTGTGTATTCCGGTCAGGAAGATCAGGTTTGCGCGCGGATTACAACAGCTGACTTCACCACTGAAACGAGTCATAAACGCATGTCTGAAACTACCGTTAATACTGCGTCGCGGAGCGATCTGCGCAACGTCGCGATCGTTGCACACGTTGACCACGGCAAGACCACCCTGGTCGATGCCATGCTCAAGCAGACCAACTCCTTCGCCTCCCACGGCGAGGTTGAGGACCGCGTCATGGATTCCGGTGACCTGGAGCGCGAAAAGGGCATCACCATCCTCGCCAAGAACACCACGGTTGCCTACAACGGCCCGTCCTCCAATGGCGAGACCATCACCATCAACGTCATCGACACCCCCGGCCACGCCGACTTCGGTGGCGAAGTTGAGCGCGGGCTCTCGATGGTTGACGGCGTCGTGCTGCTGGTCGACTCTTCCGAAGGTCCCCTTCCGCAGACCCGCTTCGTCCTCCGCAAGGCACTGGCTGCCCACCTGCCGGTGATCCTCCTGGTCAACAAGACCGACCGCCCCGACGCCCGTATCGACGAGGTTGTGCACGAGTCCATGGACCTCCTCCTGGGCCTGGCCTCCGATCTCGCCGACGAAGTTCCGGACCTGGACCTGGACAAGGTCCTGGAGGTTCCGGTCGTTTACGCAGCAGCCAAGGTCGGCCGCGCATCCCTCGAACAGCCTGCCAACGGCTCGGCTCCGGAGAACGAGGACCTTGAGCCCCTGTTCAAGACGATCATCGAGCACATTCCGGCCCCGACGTACAACCCGGAGGGTGTGCTGCAGGCACACGTGACCAACCTGGACGCCTCCCCGTTCCTCGGTCGCCTCGCCCTGCTCCGCATCTACAACGGAACCCTCCGCAAGGGCCAGCAGGTTGCCTGGGCCCGCCAGAACGGCGAGCTGAAGACCGTCAAGATCACCGAGCTCCTGGCCACCAAGGCACTGGAGCGCGTACCGGCTGAATCCGCAGGACCCGGCGAGATCGTTGCCGTCGCGGGCATCGAAGACATCACCATCGGTGAGACTCTCACCGATCTGGAAAACCCGCAGCCGCTGCCCCTGATCAAGGTGGACGATCCCGCGATCTCCATGACGATCGGTATCAACACCTCGCCGCTGGCCGGCAAGGTCAAGGGTGCCAAGGTCACCGCGCGCCAGGTGAAGGACCGCCTGGACAAGGAACTGATCGGTAACGTCTCCATCAAGGTGCTCCCCACCGAGCGTCCCGACGCCTGGGAAGTCCAGGGCCGTGGCGAGCTCGCGCTGGCCATCCTCGTTGAGCAGATGCGTCGTGAAGGCTTCGAACTCACCGTCGGCAAGCCGCAGGTAGTCACCAAGACCATCGACGGCAAGCTGCACGAGCCGATGGAACACATGACCATCGACGTGCCTGAAGAGTACCTGGGTGCCGTAACGCAGCTCATGGCTGCCCGCAAGGGTCGCATGACCAACATGGCCAACCACGGCACCGGCTGGTGCCGCATGGAATTCATCGTTCCCGCCCGTGGCCTTATCGGCTTCCGTACCCGGTTCCTCACGGACACCCGTGGTGCCGGTATCGCTGCCTCGATCTCCGAGGGCTACGAGCCGTGGGCCGGCCCGATCGAATACCGCACCAACGGTTCGATGATCGCCGACCGCGCCGGTGTTGTGACTCCGTTCGCCATGATCAACCTCCAAGAGCGCGGATCCTTCTTCGTGAAGCCCACCTCCGAGGTGTACGAAGGCATGATCGTCGGCGAGAACTCCCGCGCCGACGACATGGATGTGAACATCACCAAGGAAAAGAAGCTCACCAACATGCGTGCGGCTTCTTCGGATTCCTTCGAGAACCTGACCCCGCCGCGTGAGCTCACCCTGGAAGAGTCGCTCGAGTTCGCCCGCGAGGACGAGTGCGTTGAGGTCACCCCGGAGGACATCCGCATCCGCAAGGTGATCCTGGACTCGAACGAGCGCGCGAAGGCCAACCGCGCCCGCGCCCGCGCATAGTCGCCGCAGGGAACCGAATCTCTGCATGAAGAGGGGAGCCGCCAGTACAGCCCGCAGCATTGCTGCAGCCGTACTGGCGGCTCTTTTCGTCTCCCTTGCGGGCACGGCCCTGCACCGGCAGACCGTATCCGTGGCCGGCGTCGAACTTCCCTGGGGCATTTGTGCCGCGCTGCTGTTGCTGGCCTCCGTGCAGCTGTGGCTGGCGGCATGGCGCCGTTCGGTTGTCCCGACGGCGGTGGCCGGCATTGTGACCTACGCTGCGGTGGGGGTGCTGTCTTCGGGCGGTCCCGCCAAGCAATTGGTCCTGGCGGACGTCGCGGGAAACGTCTGGGTCTACGGCATCGCCGGCGTGACGTTCATCATGCTCTTGGTCGCCAGCCGTCTTCGCGCCCGGTGGAATGCCGCCGTCGACGTTGCGTCAACGGCAAGAGAAGACTGAACCTCTCAGCGCACGGTCGGCTGACGCCGCGGCGGAGGGGGCGGTACCTGCTTGGCTGCGATCACCAATTCCAAGGGAATTTCGACGTCGGACGTCCGGGTCCGCACGGTGCAGCTGGTTTCGCCGGCCTCCAGCAAGTAGCCCAGTGCATCCGTGAGGCCGTCGGCAATCCTGTAGCGCACCACTACCCGTGTACCGGGCTCGGCTGTCTGGAGGAATTGAACGGGCGGCAGCGTTTGGGTCACCGATTCATACTATGACGCGGGCTAGGTTGGCGTCGCGGCACTGATGGATAATAGGTTGGAAGTTCAGTGCCCGGCATATTGTCGGGAGTATTACCCGGCCTGTTGCCGGGACAAACCGTTGAGAGGTCTGGGACGTGACGTACGTAATCGCGCAGCCGTGTGTGGATGTCAAGGACAAGGCATGCATCGAAGAGTGCCCTGTTGACTGCATTTACGAAGGTGAGCGTTCCCTCTACATTCACCCCGACGAATGCGTCGACTGTGGTGCCTGCGAGCCCGTGTGCCCGGTGGAAGCCATCTACTACGAGGATGACACCCCGGAAGAGTGGGCCGACTACTACAAGGCCAACGTCGAATTCTTTGACGACCTTGGCTCTCCGGGCGGTGCTGCGAAGATCGGGAACACTGGCAAGGACCACCCGTTCATTGCCGCCCTGCCGCCGCAGAACCAAGACCACTAGAGGTGGCTGCGCCCTTGATTTCCGCGGCGCCCGCGTTCGGCCTTAACCTTCCCGATTACCCGTGGGAGGCCATGGCGCCGTATGTTGCGACCGCTTCGAAGCACCCTGACGGAGTAGTCAACCTCTCCATCGGAACTCCCGTGGATCCCACGCCGGGCCTCATCCGTGAGGCCTTGGCGTCGGCATCGGATGCCCACGGTTATCCCACTGTCCACGGCACTGCACCGCTGCGCCAGGCTGTGGTGGATTGGTTCGCCAGCCGTCGTGGCGTCCCCGGCCTGCACCCCCGCGACGTGATGCCTACTGTGGGTTCCAAGGAACTGGTCGCCTGGCTTCCCTTCCTCCTGGGTCTGGGAAGCGGCGATGTGGTGGTGCGCCCCACGGTGGCTTACCCGACCTACGACATCGGTGCCACGCTTGCCGGAGCCACGGCCGTTGCCGCGGATGACCTTGACGAACTTGATGCCGCCACCCGCGCCAAGGTGCGGTTGGTCTGGATCAACTCGCCGGGCAACCCGACGGGCAGCGTCAGGGACGTCGAATCCATGCGGCGAATCGTCGCCCAGGCCCGGGAAAACGGCGCTGTGGTGGCATCGGACGAATGCTATGCGGAACTGGGCTGGGGTGCTTGGGACGCCCAACGCGGGGGAGAACCGGTACCCAGTGTGCTGGACCCGCGCGTTACTGGTGGTTCCACTGACGGGCTGCTGAGTGTGTACTCCCTGAGCAAGCAATCCAACCTGGCCGGCTACCGGGCCGCGTTCGTGGCCGGCGACGCCGCCATCATGGCGAACCTGGTTAACAGCCGTAAGCATGCCGGAATGATTGTGCCCTACCCGGTGCAGGAAGCCATGCGGGTGGCATTGGGCGACGCCGACCATGTCCTGGCGCAGAAGGACCTCTACAGGAGCCGCCGCGAGAGGCTGGTTCCGGCGCTGGAGAAGTTTGGACTGACCATTCACGACTCCGACGCGGGACTCTACTTGTGGTCGACGGCCGGAGAAGCCACGTGGGATACCGTGGCACGGTTCGCCGGGCTGGGCATCGTGGTGGGACCAGGCGTGTTCTATGGCGAGGCGGGCAGCGGCTTCGTTCGCGTGGCGTTGACTGGCACGGACGAACGAATCGACGCGGCTGTGAAGAGGTTGAACTCGGTCGCATAACGAAGCTGTGACTTGCGGCACAATTAGCGTGTTTCCGCCAGTAATCGTTGGGCTTGGATTAGTTCCCGACGGTTACTGGCGGTAGCTTTTTAATTGACTATCAATGGTGGCCTTCAATAAGAAAGCACTCCGGCCGTTGGAGTCCTGCAACAGCAGGGCAGAACACGGCGTCACCAGAAGTTGATTGGACAAGCGTTCTATAGAGGCCCAGAGGCCTCGTGAAGGGGACTCCATGACTGAGACCACCAGCGCGACACTGCGCCATGCCGGCGGGGAACTTGAACTGCCGCGCATCAAGGTTGTAGAAGGAAACGAAGGCTATGACGTTTCCAAGCTGCTGAAGCAGACGGGCGCCGTTGCCTATGACCCCGGCTTCATGAACACCGCAGCTACCACATCGGCCATCACGTACATTGACGGTGACGCAGGCATCCTGCGCTACCGCGGGTACCCCATTGAGCAGCTCGCACAGCACTCGAACTTCCTGGAAGTTTCCTACCTGCTGATCTACGGCAACCTGCCGACCCCCACCGAACTGGAAGAGTTCGATCAGCGCATCCGTCGCCACACCCTGCTGCACGAAGAGCTGAAGGGCTTCTTCGGCGGCTTCCCGCGCGACGCCCACCCGATGCCGGTGCTGTCCTCGGCTGTTTCCGCGCTGTCCACCTTCTACCAGGACTCGCTGGATCCGTTCAACGCCGAACACGTGGAAGTTTCCACCATCCGGCTCATGGCCAAGCTTCCGGTGATCGCTGCCTACGCCCACAAGAAGTCCATCGGCCAGCCCATGCTGTACCCGGACAACTCCATGAACCTCGTGGAGAACTTCCTGCGCCTGAGCTTCGGCCTCCCGGCTGAGCAGTACGAGCTCGACCCCGTTGTGGTCAAGGCTTTGGATCTCCTGCTCATCCTGCACGCCGACCACGAGCAGAACTGCTCCACGTCCACGGTGCGCCTGGTGGGTTCGTCCAACGCAAACCTCTTCGCCTCCGTTTCGGCAGGCATCAACGCACTCTTCGGCCCTGCCCACGGCGGTGCCAACGAGGCCGTGCTGAAGATGCTCCGCCAGATCCAGGCCGAGGGCATCAAGCCTGAGGACTACATGGAGAAGGTCAAGAACAAGGAAGACGGCGTCCGCCTCATGGGCTTCGGGCACCGTGTCTACAAGAACTACGACCCCCGTGCGAAGATCATCAAGGCCACGGCCCACGAGGTCCTCAGCAAGCTCGGCGGTAACGACGAACTGCTGGACATCGCCATGCGCCTGGAAGAAAAGGCCCTCGCGGACGACTACTTCATCCAGCGCAAGCTGTACCCGAACGTCGACTTCTACACCGGCCTCATCTACAAGGCCATGGGCTTCCCGGAGAAGATGTTCACCGTTCTCTTCGCCATCGGACGCCTCCCGGGCTGGATTGCCCAGTGGCGTGAGATGATCAACGATCCCCAGACCAAGATCGGCCGTCCGCGGCAGCTCTACACGGGGGAGCCGGAGCGCAACTACCCGGCCAACTGATACTGCAGCAGAGCCAATAACGACGGCGGCCGCCCACCTCGCGCGAGGTGGGCGGCCGCCGTCGTTGGTCACCGAAGAGGTGCCCGCCTAGGCTTGGGTCGCGGCAGGCTCGGTGGCGTTGTATCCGTACGGGTTGTTCTTCTGCCAGCGCCAGTGGTCTTCGCACATCTGGTCCACGGTCTTGGTAGTGGACCAGCCAAGGTCTGCCAAAGCGGAGGAAGCGTCGGCCCAGAAGGCAGGAAGGTCTCCTGCGCGGCGTCCCGTGATCTCGTAGGGGATGGGCCGGCCCACGGCTTTCTCGAACGAGCGGAGGACTTCCAGCACCGAGGATCCTTTGCCCGAACCGAGGTTCCAGCGGCGGACGCCCTGGCGGGACGCGATGTAGTTCAATGCGGCCACGTGCCCCTCCGCGAGGTCAACCACGTGGATGTAGTCACGCTGGGCGGTGCCGTCAGGGGTGTCGTAGTCGCCGCCGAAGACCATGAGCTTCTCGCGGCGGCCTACGGCAACCTGGGCAATGAACGGAACGAGGTTATTCGGGATGCCCTGCGGGTCTTCGCCGATCCGGCCCGAGGGATGGGCGCCCACCGGGTTGAAATAGCGCAGCAGTGCTATATGCCAGCGGTCATCGGCGTTGCCAAGATCGGAGAGGATGTCCTCGATCTGTTCCTTGGTGCGGCCGTACGGATTGTTGGCGCCGATCTCCATCTTCTCGATGTAGGGGATCGGGTTGTGTTCGCCATAGACAGTTGCCGAGGAGCTGAAAACGATCGATCGGACGTTGTGCTTGTCCATGACGCGGAGAAGGTTCAGCGTGCCCACGATGTTGTTGTAGTAGTAGGCCAAGGGCTCCTGGACTGATTCGCCCACTGCCTTCAGGCCCGCGAAGTGGATGACCGCGTCGATGTCGTGCTGGCCGAAGACCGCCTCGACGGCCGGCTCGTCCACCAGGTCCACCTCGTGGAAGGCGGCGGTTTTGCCTGTCAGTTCAGACACCCGCCGCAGCGACTCTTCGCTGGAGTTCACGAGGTTGTCGAGAACGACGACGTCGTGGCCGGCTTCCTGGAGGGACAAAACGGTGTGCGAACCGATATAGCCGGTGCCGCCCGTGACAAGAATTTTCATGGTGTCTACGCTATCGGAAATCGGAGCCACGCCGCTCAGTGTTGAGCGTGGTGGAAGCACATTCGTGCTAGAAAATACTGGTGCCCAAAATTGTTGATGCCGAAGTCCGGCGCCAGGAAGTTGTCCAAGCCGTATTTCGCATCATTGCCAGCGACGGCTTGCATAGGGCATCACTCCGCGAGGTGGCCGATGAAGCGGGGCTCGCCGTCGGATCGGTCCGCCACTATTTCGCCAGCAGCGATGAACTCCTGGTGTACTCCTTCGCCTCCGTTGTGGACCGGATTGTTGCCCGCCTGGAAGCGGCTCTGGCGCTGGTAGAAGATAGTGAGGGCGCTGAACACCACAATGCCGTTCTGAACCTCCTGGGTCAGCTCCTGCCCTTGGATGAGGAATCGGCCGTGGACGCCTGCGTATGGATGGCTTTCCGGCAGGCAGCGCGGATCACCCCGGTGTTGGCCCCCGAAGCCGAACGCAGCCACCGTTCGGTCGCCGCCGTCATCGGCCGGTTGATGGTGCTGTTGCGTCCACAGGACGTCGACAACCCGCAGGCGCTGGTGACGGAAGCGGAACGCCTCCTGGCCACTGTGGACGGATTATGCATGCATGCGCTGTTGCAGCCTGAATGGATGACCGCGGCCATGTGCAGCGACGTCCTGGAAGCACACCTCCAAACCCTTCAGGCGGCTTCGGCCCGGGTCTAACCTCGAAGCCGTGCCCCCGGGCCGTTACCCCCGGGGCCCTTCAGGAATAGACTGGGACATGTCGGGAACCCTGTCCAAGGGAGGAATTCGGATGCATGAGTCAGGCGGCCCGGGATGGCGCATCACCATGGACACGTCAGGGCCGATGCTCATCGCCTTGTACTTGCGGGACGTAGCCGGACTCGACGGCGTCGGAAAGCCGATGCTGGCCCACGCCGCTCCCAAGATCCGCCAAGCCGACCATAGCCACCTCACCTCGGATGTGGGAGGTATCAGCGCGCTGAAAACCGAATGGGAAGCGTGGTGGGAGAAGCTCGTCAAGTCCTATCCCGAACCGGCCCAGGAGCTTACTCCACCCAGTTTCAAGGCCTTCGGCAACTCACCGGCCCTACAAAGGGTGTTGCAGGCGCACTTTGGAGCTGCACTGGCCTGGGCCACGGACAGGATCGACGAATACGCGGATCTCGAAGCGGCCCGCGAAGCCAACGGAGTCACCAACGTCCTCAACGAGCTGGTGGAGGACCGGCTCCTGGAAGTGGGGCGGAGCTCGCGCGACTTCGACCTCACCATCATCGAGCTTCCGCTGACTGAGCCACGGGCCTGGTACCTGGAGCCGAGCACGATCTTCATGAGCCATAGGCTCCTGTCCCAGCCGGATGTGTTCCGCAGCTACGTCCAGCCGGTGGTGGAGCTTCTTGCCTAGGTGTAGTTCCCATGGAGGTTGTGAACAGCGTGGCGTGATGTAAAAGGCGAAAGCCTCCGGTATCGATTTGGGTTACCACACTCATCTCGACGCCAGGAGGCTCTCGTTGTCCTACGTTACCCATGCCAACGCCGATCTGACACCTAAGGCCAGGGCGAAGCTGGCCCGTTTGGTCGTTGAGGAGGGCTGGACGTTGCGCCGGGCCGCGGAACGTTTTCAATGCTCACCAGCGACGGCCAAGAAGTGGGTGGACCGCTACAGGGTCCGTGGTGAGGACGGCATGGCTGACGCGTCCTCCCGCCCGCGGCGGAGCCCGAAACGCACCCCCGTACGCACCGAACGCCGCATTGTGGGGTTGAGGTTCAATCGGCGGTGGGGACCGCACCGGATAGCGGCCCACCTGGGCTTGGCCCGCTCCACCGTCGGCAAGGTCCTGACCCGGTACCGGATGCCCCGGCTGGCCTGTCTGGATCAGGGCACCGGTCTGCCCGTTCGCACACCTGCACCGCAGCGCTACGAGCACGAGAACCCCGGAGACCTGATCCACGTGGACATCAAGAAGCTTGGGCGCATCCCCGACGGCGGCGGACACCGCGCCCTCGGACGCGCCAAGGGGCAGCGGAACCGCCGTGCCGGGACCGGTTATGCCTACCTGCATCATGCCGTCGATGACCACACCCGGCTCGCGTACTCCGAAATCCTCAACGACGAAAAGAAGGAAACGGCCGCCGCCTTCTGGCTGCGAGCCGCCGCATTCTTCGCCGCCCACGGCATCACCGTCAAAGCGGTGCTCACGGACAACGGGTCCTGCTACCGCTCCCGGACCTTCGCAGCAGCCCTGGGACCGCACCTCAAACACCGGCGCACCCGCCCCTACCGACCCCAAACCAACGGCAAGGTGGAACGCTTCAACCGCACCCTCGCCACCGAATGGGCCTACGCCCGGCCCTACACCTCAGAAACCGAGCGCGCCGCCACCTACCCGGCATGGCTCCACCATTACAATCATCACCGAACCCATACCGGCATCGGAGGCAAAACCCCCATCAGCCGCGTTCACAACCTCAGTGGGAATTACACCTAGGAGGGCTGCTGAACAAAGGTGATTATGGGGCGGGCGGAACGCCACCAATGGGCCGTCAAGCGGCATATTCAGGTCAGCACCCTTGGGTGCGACAACGGGGTCGTTCCGCCCGCTGAGATCATTGTGCACCCGGATGCGGGCGTCATCCAGTGGTTGGATGGGCTTGGTCCGGGTGGCTGGTTCATCCGATCGCCCAGGAGCCTTCGTTCGTGGTGAGTCCGAGGTTGAGCAGCCGTCGCAGGTTCAGTCCGGCGATCCGGAGTTGGAGCCAGGCGTTGTTCCGGCTGATCCCGCGGTGCCGGACGCGGCGGTTGCCGCGGGTCAGCCAGGCGATGGAGCGTTCGACCATGGGCCGGTGGGCGCGGTATTGGTCCTGGAAGTCCTGGTCCTTAGCGCGTTGACGGTGCTCGCGCTGCAACGCGTCGTGTTCGTGCAGGACGAGTTTCCGGCCCCGTGGCGAAGTGGTGCACCGGGTCCTGAGCGGGCAGCCGGCGCACGCGGCACCGAACGTGACCCGGCGTTTGGTGCTGATGGGCCGGGTGAGCCCGTTCGGGCAGGTCGCGGTCCCGGCTGCTTCGTCGACGGTGAAGTCATCAAGGCTGAACCCGCCCTCGACGGCAGGGCGCAGCGGCCAGGGTTTGATGATCGGAGCATGCCCGCTCAGGGTCAGGGCGGCGAGCATTTCCCCGGACCCGTAGGCCGAATCAGCCAGAACCTGAATGCTGCCAGTGATCGTGTGGTCATTGGTGACCAGCCGGGCACCAACGGACCCGTCGCTGTTCTCCGGCCCGGAGGCTTTCGTCAGTTCCGCTGCGGTAATCAGCCCGGTATCGGGCTCGATCACGATGTGGGCTTTGAACCCGTCCTGCTGCCGGGCTTGGGTCTTATGGGCATGCCGGGTATCGGGATCCACGGTGGAGATCATCCGGTCCGGGGCGACCTTCCGGGCAATCCGCCACCGCCCGTCAGTGCCGTCCGAATCATCGGCCGGTTCCACGTCCTGCCCCGCGACCAGGGCCAGCAGCGCGTACGCCTCAGCGGCCCTGCCCTCGAGGGATTCGGGATCGACGGCGGCCAGCAAAGCCAGCGCGTCGGTGACCAGCGCAGTGATCAATCCGTCCTTGGCGTCCTGGTCATCCCAAGCGATGTCCGGTTTGCCAGTGCGGGTGTAGTCATACCCGGCCGCATGGGTGGCCACGAGGTGCTTCCCGCCGGGGATATCGCGGCCGAAACGGCGGACCGCGGCGATCAACTGGGTGATGGTGTCCTGCCTCGCGACCGCGTCATCGAGGACCGTGGAGTCCACAGCCCGCCGGCGCTTGCCCACCAGGACCCCGGTCTCGGTGATGACCTCGGCGATGGCCTCCATGATCCGATGCGGGTTCCCCGACGCGGCCAGACGCCTGCGCCAGTACGTCAGCGTGGACGGATGAAACGCCGTATCGGTCAGCCCGTAACCACACGCAGCCTTCCACCGCAGATCGTACGTCAACGCCTCCGCCGTTTCCCGGTCCGATAAACCCTGCAAAGCCTGCAACACCAGCACCGAGCCGATCACCGGCGCCGGAACCGAGGGCCGGCCCCGCCGCGACGGAAACAAGTCCTCCATCACCGAATCCGGGAACAACCGCCCCCTGTTCTTGGCCAGAAAAGCGAAGACACTACCCGGGGCCAACAACTCCCCGGCCAGTGCCTCCACATCCAAATACCCGCGTTGCGCGTCCTCGCGTCCTTGCATAAGACCAGTCTTAACCACCAGCCCCACCAGTCCAGCCGACGCGCCTTAACACCACCGACTAATTCAGCAGCCTCCTAGGCCTGCTGCCTGAACCTGTCGCCTAGGTGGTGGGGGCTGACACCGTGATGGTCACACCGTCCGATGCCGCCGCAGAGTCGGTCCAGCCTTTGCGCTGTTCCCTGTTCCAGGTCCGGCCGGCCGCATCAACCTGGGTAATCGACAGTGCCTTGGCATTGGCCACGGCCCAATGGGCCACAGCCCACGCCTGCGGGCCCGTCACCTCAAGGCGCACCGACCGTCCATCGACGCCGGCCACTTGGGTGCCGAACGCCGTCGTGAGTTCATCCACGACGGCGGCAGGGTCACCGGCCGCTTCCGGCATCCTCAACTCGCAGTCCAACGCTGCTTCGGAATGACCCGTCAGGGCAGAAGCGAAGGCACGTCCCATGGGTTCATGCTGGGCATACGCGCGCGGGAAGGCCGACCTCTGGACTGCCTGCGCCGCCTGCGTGATTTCCATGCTTTCGTAGCCGGGAATCTTCACCAGCCCGTCATAGAAAGCATTCGCGGCGTAGGTGGGATCCATGACCTGGGCTTCGGTTCCCCAGCCTTGGGATGGCCTCTGTTGGAACAGTCCGCGGGAATCCGGGCCGGCCTCATCCCCATAGTTGATATTCCGCAGGCGTGACTCCTGCATCGCCGTTGCCAGGGCAATGCTGGCCGCGCGCGGAGGCAGACCACGGCGGACGGCCACAGCCGTAATGAGCGCCGTGTTCGCGGTTTGGTCTGTGGCGAGTTCGAAGCTGGCTGAGCCCACCACAGCGACGCAGCGCTCCGAGACCAGTGTCTCGGAGCGCTGCAGCACGGCGACTATGGCGTAAACGGCGCCGGCCACCAAGGCCAAGGCCAGCACCATGACGATGATGCGGCGCAAACGGCGCACAGTTGGTCTCCTGCTAGTTGGCGTGCAAAGCCTCGTTCAATTCCACGGTCTGGCCCTTGCGGGGCAGGACCTCGACGCCACCGGTGGTGGAGTTGCGGCGGAACAGGAGGTTGGGGACACCGGAAAGCTCCACGGCCTTAATGATCTGGCTGGTGTCCTCGCCGTTCTCGTCCTTGGGGCCCGGCACGCGGACCCGCGTGCCGGCGGTCACGTAGAGGCCCGCCTCCACCACGGAGTCGTCACCGATGCTGATGCCTACACCCGAGTTGGCGCCCAACAGGACCCTCTCGCCCAGGGCGATCTTCTCCTTGCCGCCACCGGACAGCGTGCCCATGATGGACGCGCCGCCACCGACGTCGGTGCCGTCGCCGGCCACTACGCCTGCGGAGATACGGCCTTCGACCATGGACGTGCCCAGGGTGCCGGCGTTGAAGTTGACGAAGCCTTCGTGCATCACAGTGGTGCCTTCGGCAAGGTGGGCACCCAAGCGGACGCGGTCGGCGTCGGCGATGCGAACGCCGGTGGGGACGACGTAGTCCACCATGCGGGGGAACTTGTCCACGCCGTAGACCACCACGTTGCCACGCTTGCGCAGGCGTGCGCGCGTCAGCTCGAAGCCCTCCACGGCGGCCGGTCCGAAGTTGGTCCAGACAACGTTGGGGAGCTTGCCGAAGATTCCGTCCAGGTTGATGCTGTTCGGCTTGACCAAGCGGTGTGAAAGCAGGTGCAGGCGGAGGTAGGCGTCAGCCGTATCGGCCGGGGCAGCGTCCAAGTCGATCTGGGCGAACACCACCTTCTGCTCGGTGCCGCGGTCGGCGTCCTTGCCGTCCTCGGCGAGGGCAGTCAGTGCCGGGTCGGCGTTGTCGACGTCCCCCAGGGTTTCGGCTGCTACGCCCAACGCGGGGGAGGGGTACCAGACATCCAGTACGGTTGCTTCCCCGGAGGCCGAGGTAGCGATCGTGGCGAGGCCGAATCCGTAAGCTGATCGGTCGTTAACGGACGCGGTTACGGGCACAGCGGAAGAAGCAGTTTCAGTCATGGCCCCAAGTTTAGCTACCGGGCGCGGTGCGGCTGAAACCCGTTCCAAGGACTGGAGTCGTATTCGCTTGCCTTGCTGCGCCGCGCCGAGCAGTTAAGGTGGAGGGGTGACCCTGAACTCCGCACCTGCCCTCCTCGACCTGCGCCAGGACGTCGCTTTACTGACTTCGGCCATTATTGATATCAACAGCGTCTCCGGCAACGAGACCGAACTGGCAGATGCGGTGGAAGCCGCCCTGCGCGCCCTGCCCCGGTACACAGTGGTGCGCGACGGCGACGCCATCATTGCCCGAACGGAGCTGGGCCGCCCGGAGCGCGTCATCCTCGCAGGCCACTTGGACACCGTCCCGCTTCCCACGGTCCCCGGTTCGCTGGGA
This sequence comes from Paenarthrobacter ureafaciens, assembly GCF_004028095.1. NCBI lineage: Bacteria > Bacillati > Actinomycetota > Actinomycetes > Micrococcales > Micrococcaceae > Paenarthrobacter > Paenarthrobacter ureafaciens. The sequence continues at coordinate 45,137 of NZ_SBHM01000004.1, forward strand.
ACCGTGCCTGCAACCTGGGAGTCGGGGGTCCCCGGCGAGGGCATACTCTTCGGCCGCGGCACCACGGATATGAAGGGCGGGGTTGCCGTGCAGCTCGCCTTGGCGGCAACACTGTTCGACGGCGGCCGGGAACCTGACCGGGACGTCACGTTTGTTTTCTACGACCACGAGGAAGTGGAGGCCGTCAAGAGCGGCCTTGGCCGGTTGGTACGGAACCACGGCGATCTACTGGACGGCGACTTCGCCATCCTCCTGGAACCCACCCACGGCACGGTGGAAGGTGGCTGCAACGGCACCAGCCGCTTCGAAGCAACCACGCTGGGAGAAACGGCGCATTCGGCCCGCGCGTGGATGGGCAGCAACGCCATCCATGCTGCAGCTCCCATCCTTTCCCGGCTGGCTGCCTATGAACCGCGCACCATCAACGTGGACGGTCTCGACTATAGGGAAAGCCTCAACGCCGTGAAGATCAACGGCGGAACGGCCGGAAACGTCATCCCGGACCGCTGCGTGGTGGAGATCAACTACCGTTTTGCGCCGGACAAGACTCCGGATGAAGCCGAAGCCCACGTGCGGGAACTGCTGGAAGGCTTCGAGGTCGTCCGTACCGACGCCGCAGCTGGTGCGCGTCCCGGCCTGAACCACCCCGCCGCAGCGTCCTTCGTGGCCGCAGTGGGAGCCGAGCCGAAGCCCAAATACGGCTGGACCGACGTCGCGCGCTTCAGTGAGTTGGGCATCCCGGCGGTGAACTTCGGACCCGGAGACCCGCTGCTGGCGCACAAGGACAATGAACACGTCGACGCCGATGCCATCCGTGAGTGCCTGCGTGCCCTGAGGACGTGGCTGGGTCAGTAGCCCCGACGCAAAAGAAGAGGTCCGCAGCCCCATGGCTGCGGACCTCTTCTTGTTCTCTGGTGCCCTTTACTTCTTGCCCGGCCCCTCGACGGAATCGTCGGCGACGGGATCGTTGCCGCCCACGATGAGGCCTGTCCGGAGGCTGGGTGCTGCCACACCGCCCGCGGCCTTCTTGGAGCCGCGGCGTTCGATCCAGATCGCGATCCGGGAGACCGTGAGGTTGATCAGGATGTAAATCGCAGCGCCCACGAAGAACGCGGGGAACAGGAAGTCCGGACCCAGGAAGTCAGCCATGATCTGGATCTTCCGGAGCAGTTCCTCGTAGCCCACGATGTAGCCGAGCGACGTGTCCTTCAGGAGCACGACGAGCTGCGCCACCAAGGACGGCAACATGCGGCGTACAGCCTGCGGGAATTCGATAATCATGCGCGACTGGAAGCTGCGCAGGCCGATGGCCAGGCCGGCTTCACGTTGGCCCTTGGGCAGCGACTGGATGCCTGCACGCAGGATCTCGGCGAAGATGGCGGCGTTGTAGAGCACCAGGCCCACAACCACCGCTTGGAACTGTCCGGTGGCGAACACCAGCAGGACGAACAACATCATGAGGACGACCGGCATGCCGCGGAGGAACTCGAGGACCACCTGCGTCGGAATCCGAACCCACGGGATCAATGAGATTCTCAGGAGGCAGAGCGCAATTCCCAGCGGAAAGGCAATGATCGCTGCCACGGCCGCCGCGGTCAGCGTGGAGATGATGCCCTGGCCGATCAGGTTCCAGACATCCGGCGCCATGGGACCGTAGAAGATTTCCCAGCGGTCGGCGTCGAAAATGCCCTGCTGCGCAAGCGTGATGACGGCGATGGCCAGCACGCCAAGGATCAGGACGATCCCGGCCGCCGAACCGATGAGCGAGTAGAGGCGGGCCTTGGGCCCCGGGACGTCGTAAAGGACCGAGGTCATCGGGCAATCGCCACCTTTCGTTCAACAAAGTGCGCCAGGAGGCCCAAAGGAACCGTGATGAGGAGGTAGAAGAACGCCACCCCGAGCAGGATCCAAAGGACCTGGTTGCCGTAGTCATTGGAGAGCTGGCGGCCGTAGCCGAACAACTCGAGGACGAAGAAGGCGCCGGCAACCGAAGAGTTCTTGACCAAGGCGATCAGGATGTTGATCAAGGGCGGAACCACGGTGCGGACAGCCTGGGGCAGGACGATGAAGCCCAAAACCTGGGTGAAGGTCATGCCGACGCTTCGGGCTGCTTCTGCCTGTCCCACCGGAACACTGTTAACGCCGGAACGGACGGCTTCGGCGATGAAGGCGGCCGTGTAGCTGCTCAGTGCGATGATGGCGGCGACTTCGAATTGGTCGAACTTCACTCCCAGCCTGGGGAGGACGATTGCGGAGAAGAAGAAGATGATCGTCAGTGGCGTGTTCCGGGCGACTTCCACGTAGAACATGCTGAAGCCGCGGAGCGCAGCAACGGGCGAGACCCTCATGGCCGCGAGGATGGTTCCTACGACGAGGGCGATGATTCCTGAGATGACGGAGAGGTAGAGGGTGCGGAGAAATCCGTCCCAGTATTGGGGGAGGCTTGCTATGACGGCGTCCATGGCTTCCTTTTGCTGCAGCTGATCACGGAACAGGGTCCTGGTTCAGGAACTGCCGCCGTCCCATGGGAGGGACGGCGGCAGCTGCTGGACTGACTGCTAGTAGCGGTCGACGGCCGGAAGCTCAGGTGCGGTCTTGATGACCTTGCCTGCCGTAGCTTCCCAAGCCTTCTTGTAGTCGCCGTCCTTCTGGATGGCTTCAAGCTGGTCGTTGATCCAGTTGCGGAAAACCGTGTCGTCCTTCTTCAGGCCGATGCCGTAAGGCTCCTTGGTGAAGGTTTCATCCGAGGCGAGCTTGAAGGCATCCGGTTCCTTGTCCACGTAACCGGCCAGGATGACGTTGTCGGTGGTCACGGCGACAACCTGCTTGTTGCGCAGCGGCTCGAGGCAAGCGGTGTAGGTAGCGGCCGGAACAACTTCAGCACCGTACTTTTCGGCGATGGTCTTGGCAGGGGTGGAACCAGTGACGGAGCAGACCTTCTTGCCCTTGACGTCCTCCGGCTTGGTGATGGAGTTGTCGTCCTTGTTGACCAGCAGTGCCTGGCCGGCTTCGTAGTACGGGCCAGCGAAGGAGACCTTTTCCTTGCGGGCGTCGTTGATGGTGTACGTGGCGATGACCAGGTCAACGCGGCCCTGCTCGATGAACGATTCGCGGTTCTGCGAAACGGTCTCGACCCATTCGATCTTGTCTGCCGGGATGCCCAGCTTGACGGCGATTGCCTTGCCGATTTCAACGTCGAAACCGACCGGCTTGCCGTCAAGGCCCTTCTGGCCGAAGAGCGGCTGGTCGAACTTGGTACCGATGGTGATCTTCTGTGCCTTGTTGAGCTTCTCCATGGTGGTGCCTGCTTCGAAGCTCGCAGACGCTACGGGGGGAGTCGTCGAGCTCCCGCCGCCACCGCAGGCGCTCAGCGAGAGGGCAAGCGCAGCCGATGCGGCAACCAGGAGTGACTTCCTCCGGGTAATCAGAGACTTCATGACGTTCCTTTCAGTGGATGGCCGGTGTACGGCCGGGGGTGCGATTCCTGGTGGCCAGGGTGAAGGCCGTCAGGAGCTAGTGGGTCAGGAGTTTGGACAGGAAGTCCTTGGCCCGGTTGCTCTGCGGGTTCGTGAAGAATTCCTCAGGCTTGGCGTCTTCGACGATCTGTCCGTCCGCCATGAACACAACGCGGTCGGCTGCCTTGCGCGCGAAGCCCATCTCGTGGGTGACCACGATCATCGTCATGCCTTCCTTGGCCAACTGGATCATGACATCGAGGACCTCGTTGATCATTTCCGGATCGAGCGCGGAGGTGGGCTCATCGAAGAGCATCACCTTGGGCTTCATCGCCAGGGCCCGGGCGATGGCCACACGCTGCTGCTGGCCGCCGGAGAGCTGCGCAGGAAGCTTCGGTGCCTGATGCCCGACGCCGACGCGCTCCAGGAGGGCCATGGCTTCGCGTTCGGCCGTACCCTTCGCGACGCCCTTGACTTTGATGGGACCCAGCGTGACGTTCTCGAGGATCGTCTTGTGGGCGAAGAGGTTGAAGGACTGGAAGACCATGCCGACGTCGGCACGGAGGTGGGCCAGTTCCTTGCCCTCTTCGGGGAGCTTCTTTCCGTCGATCGAGATCTCGCCGTCGTCGATCGTTTCCAAACGGTTGATGGCACGGCACAACGTGGACTTACCGGAGCCGGAGGGTCCGATGACCACTACAACTTCACCCTTCTTGACCTGAAGGTTGATGTCTTTGAGGACGTGCAATTGACCGTAATGCTTGTTGACGCTGTTCAGGGAGACGAGCGCATCGCCGGGCACTTGAGTAGTCATAGCTTGAATCTAGCGAACTACGCAGCAATTATGACCACGATCACGGCAACTTCTTTGAGATCGTGACTGAACAGAAACCTGTTTTTCAGCCGGATATGAGACTGCAATGCGAGCTTGTGCGCCAAGTGCGGATACTCGCATTCTTAGGCGTTAGCCTTGGGCAATGAGTATCAGCCAGCATCCAGTTCCCAACCCCGACGCCAACGGCCGAGGGGGGAGCAACGCGGCGCTTCCTTCCGCGGCAGCGCCGGCCAAGCATAAAGGCCCCCTGGAACTGCGGCGTAAACAGGCAGATACCGGAATGTCGGACCAGCACCTGCTGGATACAAGCGGCGCCGGACAGTTCATCCATACCGACCCCTGGCGGGTACTGCGCATCCAAAGCGAGTTCGTAGAGGGCTTTGGGGCTTTGGCCGACATCGGGCCCGCTGTCAGTGTCTTTGGTTCCGCCCGCACCAAGCCGGGCACAGAGTTCTATGAGATGGCAGTGGACGTGGGACGCAAGCTGGCCGAAGCCGGCGTAGCCGTCATCACGGGCGGTGGCCCGGGTTCCATGGAAGCTGCCAACAAAGGAGCCGTGGAGGGCAACGGCGTTTCCGTCGGTTTGGGGATCGAGCTGCCGTTCGAACAGGGGCTGAATCCTTGGGTGGACCTCGGCATCAACTTCAGGTATTTCTTCGCCCGGAAGACGATGTTCGTCAAGTACGCCCAAGGCTTCGTAGTGCTTCCGGGCGGCCTGGGAACCCTCGATGAGCTGTTCGAGGCCATGGTGCTGGTCCAGACGCGCAAAGTGACCTCATTCCCGATCGTCCTTTTGGGCGTCCGGTTCTGGGGCCCGATGATCGAGTGGATCCGTGACACGCTGGTGGCCGAGGGCATGGTGTCGGAAAAGGACCTTGACCTGATCCAGTTGGTGGATGACCCCGCAGACGCGGTACACCGTGTGCTTCACGGCGAACCCCTGCCCACGCCGACGGGGGAGCAACGCCCGGAGTAGGCAACTGCTTCTGGCACGATGGTGCTGTGAGCTCTTTTCTGGTACTTTTCGCGATCGTCCTCGTCGGGGCAGCTCTGTATTTCGGAGCCGGAATCGTCCGGGGCCGCTCGATGGGAGCCGGCTTGGACGAACCAACCCCCAACCTGCCGCCCGTCCTCCTGCCGGAGCAACCGGGCGCAGCCGACGTGGACAACGTTCGTTTTGGGCTCGGCCTTCGCGGATACCGGATGGACCAGGTAGACCAGGTCCTGGACCAACTAAGGGACCAGTTGCTGGAAAAGGACCGCGAAATTGAGCGACTGCGGGATCAGCTGAAGTCGCAGGCCGAGGGTGGCGAAAACCTGAGGGCCACGCAGTGAACAACCAGGTTCCCTCCCGGGCAGCCGAAACCCCGGCGGCCACGGAGGGAGCAACGAAGCACCTCGCAGGCGCAGTTGTCCGGGCAGGAGCCGCGATGGCGGCGTGGCCTTGGTGGCTCCGGGTTTCCTTGGTTTTCGTCGCCGCGCGGCTCGTCAGTGCCGCCATCTTCATGGCAGCAGCCATCCATCAGGGAACCAACCCATGGTTTCCCCCGGCCCCCGACTACTGGAACTTCATCACCATTTGGGACGGACGCTGGTACCAACGGGCGGCGGAGGATGGCTACCCGGCCACCTTGCCCGTCGACCAAAACGGCGTCGTCAAAGAAAACGCCTGGGCCTTTTACGCGCTCTTCCCCTTCCTGGGCAGGGGCCTGAGCGCAATAACCGGGCTCGGGACGCTCCAGTCCTTGACTGCGATCGCCATGGTGGCCGGGTTGGGTGCTGCCCTGGTGATCTTCAAGCTCTTCCGGGAAGTGACCGGTCGACGCACTGCGATGTGGGGCGTCGTCTTTGT
>NZ_SBHM01000005.1 GCF_004028095.1 Paenarthrobacter ureafaciens
TGACGCAACGATCCTGGCCAGCGAAATCTTCGGTCCCGTGGCTCCGGTCACGACCTTCCGCGCGGAGGAAGAAGCTATCCGGTTGGCAAATGCCTCCGAATACGGATTGGCTGCCTACCTCTTCAGCCGTGACCACGCGCGGATGCTCCGTGTAGCCGAGCAAATTGAGTTCGGCATGGTCGGCTTCAACAGCGGCATGATCTCCAACGCAGCCGCCCCATTTGGCGGCGTCAAACAATCCGGACTCGGAAGAGAAGGCGGAGCAGAAGGGCTCGCCGAATACACCACCGCGCAGTACATCGGCATCGCTGATCCGTACGTGGACTAAACACGGTGCCAGCGGGAGAGCCACCCGCCGGAGCATCGCCCCAACACTGGCCCCCGCCCTTTGCCCGCAACAGGGGCGGGGGCCATTCCATGCCCAAAGACAGACGCCATCACCACTTACCGGCACCGCCGGACCATCTGCAGCGACCCACCGCAAGACCGCCCTCGCGGCGGTCGTTCAATGGTTTAGATTGCGCCTTTTTTGCAGTGGTCGATTCTGGCATCAGCTTGTTCTGCAGCGTGCGGTTGGCCCAGGCAAAGCCCCGGCCATTAGAGGTCGTGGGACAGTCCACGCGCGGTCTGGTCCCGCGCGACAGAGAAGCGTAGCGTCTGATAAATCAACGAACACGGAGGCCGGAGCCTGACCGGGAACCGCATCGTTGGCCGAACAAAAACCCCTGGTGAAGGAACCGGACATGGCTGGATGGAATGCAGATACTGCCGCAGGGCCGTTGGGGACAGGGGCGGTCACCTTGGTGGAAGGAACGTCCTTCTGTATCTCCTCGCTGAACGGAGACATCCAGCCGAGTTACCCGCATGGCGTTTTTGTTCAAGATACGCGGATTCTCTCCAGTTGGAGCCTGACAATCAACGGCCAGCCGGTGGAACCACTATCAGCGGAGACCAAGGAACCCTATAGAGCCCTATTTATCGGCCGCGTTCCGCGTTCGGACAGTCATGCAGACAGCCCCCTGATTGTGGAGCGGCTAAGGGAAGTCGGCGCCGGCCTGTTGGAACAAATCACCGTGCGGAATTATTCGCTGAGCCCGGTCGAATGCTTAATCTGCCTTAAGATTGAGGCGGATTTCGCGGATGTATTCGAAGTGAAGGAAGCCAGGATTGAGCGGCGCTGGGAAGAACGCCGACGGCCGAAGAGGGATTCGCTCACCATCCAAGGAGTCTGGGAGGGCGTCCGCAAGGGGGTCGTGGTCAGGGCAATTGGCGCCGAGATCGAGGAAGGGGCGTTGACATACAAGACCGTGGTGGGTCCAGCGGGCGTCTGGGAGGCCGTGCTCAATGTTGCACCGTCAGATGACGGAGCCAAGCAAGTGAAACCCTTCATGCATCCGGACCTTCGCGGTCCGTCGCCGAGTGATCTGCGCCGGCGTGCGTGGGTGGCAAAAATCCCAGTCTTGCAGATGGGCAACCATTCGCTCGAGCGCACCCTACGACGCAGCTACGACGATTTGGGGGCCCTGCGGATCGAGGATCCGGATCATCCGGAGCGTGTCGTTGTGGCCGCGGGGGCGCCATGGTTCATGACCTTGTTTGGCCGGGACTCGCTGTGGGCGTCGCTAATGGCGCTTCCCGTTGACCCATCCTTGGCCTTGGGCACCCTGCAAACGCTGGCGGACCGTCAAGGCAGGGTGGTGGATCCCGTTACCGAGGAGGAGCCGGGCAAGATCCTGCACGAGGTGAGGCTCGATGTCTCCAGCGGGTTGGCTTTGGGCGGCAAGTCTGCGTACTACGGCAGCGTGGACGCGACGCCTCTGTTCGTGATGATGCTCGGTGCCGTGAGCCGTTGGGGATTTTCCCCGGATACGACCGCTGCGCTGTTGCCTCATGCAGATCGTGCCTTGGCGTGGATTCGGGAATATGGGGACAAAGATGGCGACGGGTTTGTCGAGTACGCCCGCCTCAACGATCAGGGCTTGATCAACCAGGGCTGGAAGGATTCGTGGGATGGCATTAATTTCGCCGACGGCACCCTGGCGGAGCCGCCGATTGCCCTGTGCGAAGTGCAAGCCTACGTCTATGGCGCATATGTTTCACGGGCCTGGATGGCCTACGACGTCGGTGAGGAGTCGCTGGGGGCCGAGCTCATGGATCGTGCGGAGCGGCTAAAAAGGCAGTTCAATGAGCAGTTCTGGCTGCCTGATCGTGGCTACTACGCCATCGCGCTGGACCGCGATAAGCGTCCAGTCGATGCGTGCGCGTCCAACATGGGTCATTGTCTTTGGTTTGGAATCGTCGACGAGGACAAGGCGCCGCTGGTGGTTGAACGGCTGATGGCTCCGGAAATGTTCAGCGGTTGGGGAATCAGGACTCTGGCCAGCGACATGGGAGCCTTCAATCCTGCAAGCTATCACAACGGGTCCGTCTGGCCCCATGACAACGCGATCATTGTCATGGGTTTGATGCGTTACGGCTTCGTTGCGGAGGCGCAACGTATTGCCGCCGCCCTACTGGATGGCGCCGAATACTCTGACGGACGGCTGCCGGAGCTTTTCTGCGGCTTTGCCAGGGAACAGGTGGCGCATCCTGTGCCTTATCCCACCGCTTGTTCCCCGCAGGCGTGGGCGGCAACTGCCCCGATCGCGCTGGTGACAAGCCTCATGAGATACGATGCGCACGTTTCCCGTGGCGGGGTGTGGCTGGATCCGGTGCTGCCGGAGTCTTTCGGGCGCCTGCACATCAGCAACGCCCCGACGGGCCGCGGACCCATCGATATTGATGTCGTGGGGTCCGAATTCACAGTCAGTGGGCTGGCTGGCGACCTGACTCTTCACCGCGGGCATCGGCCATGGATGACTGAGCTCGTGGATCAAGCCAGACGGCACTTGTACCGGACGTATGGGGAATAGGCTCGTAGCCGGGTGCAGGTGCAGCATACCGACGTCATTGGGCCCGCGTAGGTTGACTTGGAGAACGGCTTGGTCCAGGAGCAGAGCCCTGGACCAAACCACTCTCTCTGGATGAGCTAAGCCATCCATGGGGCCTTCTGCTCGGCGGCAGATGGCAAGGAGATGGTAACCTTCGTCGTCGGGTTGGTCACCCGACCGGTCCGGCTCCGAATTCCTCAGGTGCGATCAGGGGCTTGATGGTGTGTTCGATTTCGCCGGCGATGAAGTTCCGGCGGATCACGTTGTTGCCGAAGACGTTTCCTATAGCGCCAAGGATCATGGCCTGGTCAAGGGAAAGGTAGCGTCGGGCGATGGTTCCGGATTTGACGGCCACGGCGTCGAAGAAGCCACCCCCACCGTATGCGCCCAGCTCGCGTTCGATTTTCATCAGGTTCGTGTAGGCCTGTTGGGGTTCATACTCCATGGCCAGGAATGCTGCGTGGGGTGTGACCACACCGTCTCCCCAGCTGGGGTTTGGATTGGTGGCCGGCCGGCATCCTTCGAAACCGATGTCGAGGTTGGTCCTCTCTACATCGGAGGGGTATCCGGAGTTGCTTTCGGCACCTGGCCCCCCAATGGTGTGTCAATATGAGCGCAGTGCTGGGTAGCTTGATGTGAGGACCTGCCGGGGCCTTGCGGAATCGCCGCGCCGGGCTTAGTGGCCATCCTCGGCGATCTGCGAGAATCTGCGGTCGGGGTGGATGGCCCGACCATGCACTTGTGATCGTTATTCTGCATATGGCGCCTGCCAGGTCGGGCAAAGAAGATGTGCTTCCCCAATTGCATGACTATGCTATTGTACGACAATAGGTGAAAGCGTCGACTTCTGGAGACGACAGTGACTCAGGCCTACGAGAGCGGAGCCCAGCAACTTCCGGCATTAACCCAAAAGGCAGGCAGCGGTGGTCGTCACGAAGAGCTTTGAGGTCATCATCGCGAAGTTCAGG
>NZ_SBHM01000008.1 GCF_004028095.1 Paenarthrobacter ureafaciens
CGCCGGTGAGAAGGGGTTCGTCCGCGGAGGGTTCGAACTCCGGGTACTCCTCCAGGACCCGCCAGGCTGCCCACTTGGTGGCCTCGCCCTGCGCGTAGATGGACTCGTGCAGTACGGCGTACAGCGGGTTGCCGGCACGGCTCACAAGCGAACGGACCTGCTCAAGGAACGCTTCTGACAGACGGGGTCCCGTGGCTGTTTCGATGAACGCGTCCTCCAGGAGGTAATGCAGGGCATCTACCCGCGTGTTGCCACCGAGGAATGAGCCCACCATCTGGAACCTTTCCGGGGTGAGCCGCTCGCCGCTGGCCAGATGCTCTGGTTGGTCCGCCAGATGGCGCATGATCCGGGTAATACGCCCGCGGTCTTCGGGGTACCAGGCGAAGTATTCGGCGTTGCGCGCGGCAACGCGACGGAAGGTAGCACGGTACACCCGTTCGGCCGGCCCTTGGAGGGGCGCGAGGCCGCCGGTGATAAGGACTTCACGAAGTCCCTCCGGTGCAAAGGACAGGTAAGTGAGTGCGCAGAATCCGCCGAAGCTTTGGCCCAGCACCGTCCAAGGTTCCGCCCCGAGGATCCGGCGAATCATCTCGGCATCGGCCACGATCGAGTCAGCCCGGAAGTGCGCCAGGTACTCGGCCTGCCGCTCTGCGTCTCCGCGACGTGCCAACGATTGGAATTCAATGGGCGTGGACAGGCCGGTACCGCGCTGGTCCAGCATCAGGATGCGAAAATCCTTGGCCGCAGCCTTCATCCAGCCGGACAGGGAGGTTACCCGGTTGCCGCGTCCGCCCGGTCCACCCTGAAGGTACAAAAGCCAGGGCAAGCGTGCCGCGTCCTCCGCCGAGTGTTCCGTGGAGGTGTACTCGCGGGCGAAGACCGTGATGGACTCTTCGCCAGGGATTGCCTCGCGGCCGTTATGGCCCGCCCAAGCCTCCACCGGGCCATGGTCAAGGGGCACCGTGAAGAAGTGTTCCACGGTGCGGAGGCCCCGGAACTCGTGCCTTGCGCGGATGCTGTGCAGTTCAGCCACGCGCCAACGCCCTGTCCGGCGCCCCGGCTGCCGATCCGAAAGTATGAAGGGCTTCGCCCGTCAGGCGGAACGTGGACCACTCCTCCATGGGTAGCGCGCCCAGGTTCTTGTAGAACTTGATGGACGGTTCATTCCAGTCCAGGACGCTCCACTCCACGCGTGCGTATCCGCGTTCGACGGCGGTAGCGGCCAGGTACTGCAGCAGCGCCTTTCCGTGGCCCTCGCCACGGGCTTCGGGCCGGACATAGAGGTCCTCGAGATAGATGCCGTGGACGCCCTCCCACGTCGAATAGTTCAAGAACCACAGGGCAAATCCCTGGACCTCGCCGGCCGCGTTCTCTGCCATGTTTGCGAACACCCGGGGGTTGTCTCCGAAGAGGACCTCGGTGAGTTTTTCGGGCGTGTTCTTGACGGCGTCCGGTTCTTTTTCGTAGATGGCGAGGTCATGGATCATGCCAAGGATCGCGGGGACATCATCAGCGGTTGCGGGGCGGATTACACTCATGGTTCCGAGCTTACTAGCGCCCGGCCCCGGGTGCCTGATGCCGCAAAGCTCAGGCCTTGCCCCACAAGAGCTGTGACGAGCCATAGGCCACAGGCGCGCGGGTGTAACTGACAGGAACACCGTCGGCCAGCAGCGGCGGACCGACGAACCGGAGATGGCCGTGGACGCTCTCCATCCCGTGGTATCCAGGTTCCGGCAGTGGCTCCGGCAGTGACGCCGGCTCGTGGCCGGGAACCTGGGCCGGAAGGAGTCCGGCCCCGAAAAGCTCCTCAGCGGTGCGGACCAGCGACATCGTGGCCACACCGCCCCGGCCCGTGCGGGTCCGTTCGGCAAGCAATCCCAGAATGGCCGCTGCCAGGCCGTAGCCCGTTGCGTGGTCCAACGCCTGGACCGGAAGCGCACCCGGCCGCCATCCGGCGTCGCCGTCGCTTCCGTAGTCAGCAGCGATGCCACAGGCGGCTTGGACAATACTGTCGAAACCCCGGCGCTCCTGCCACGGACCGGCACCCCAGGCGTTAAGCGTCGCCACCACCAGTCCACCATTGTCCCGTGCCAGATCACCCGTTCCCAGTCCGAAGCGCTCCAGGCTTCCGGATCGGTAGCCTGTGACCACGACGTCGGCCCGTGCCACCACAGCGCGCACCTCGTCCAGAACCGAAGGCACCGAGAAGTCCGCCACGACGCTTCGTTTGTCGAATCCGCAATCGAGGAACGCATCGGGAAGTTCGGGAAGTCCGGGCGGGTCGATCCGGAGGACGTCCGCCCCCAGCGCGGCGAGGAGCCGGGTGGCCGTTGGTCCCGCTATGACCCGTGTCAGGTCGAGGACCCTCAAGCCCTTCAACGGACGGGCGGCATCGCCCCCCGGCACCCAGCGGCGTTCCCCTGATGATCCCCCGGACTCCCTCAGCGCGATCCAGGGACCGCGGCTTGCCGCCTGGTGCATGGGGGAGCGGGTCCATTCCGCTCGGGTTCGAACAGCCGCGGCAACGCCGCCTTTGGCGGTAATCACTGATTCCGCTTCCGACGCTGTCAGCTCCCTCAAGGCGGGGCCGACGTCGGCGGTTGAGGAAACGCAAAGGGCCTGCAAAAGCCTGGCCGCGTGGTGCGGATAGTTGGCATGCAACCTGACCCAACCGTCCGACGTCGGACGGAAGCCGGAGAGGGGCGCGAAACCTTCCGGCTGCTTTCCGGCGATCCGCAAGTGCCGCAGCGAGTCAAAGGCGGCTGCGGTCCCCGCTGACGGGACCGAATAGGCCGACGTGCCTGTCAAGGCGTTGAGGGCGGTCGCCGCAGCCTGGACCGACCCAATGGCGAGGCCCTCCACATCCAAGGGCCCGCGCCACCACAGGCGCGGCCCGGACCATTCCGCAACAGGCACGTCCTTGACGGCCTCCAGTGTACGGAGGCTGTCGGCCAGATTGGGAACAGGATGCATTCGCGCCTCTTCGCTATGACCCGCTACAAGCGGCCGGCGTCGGTCACGCGGACCACGGCGGTTCCCGTTTCATCGGAGGCCTGGAGGTCGACTTCCGCCGAGATACCCCAGTCGTGGTTGCGGGCGGGGTCGTCAAAGATTTGGCGGACGAGCCACTTCCCGGGTTCCTCGGTGATGATCAGCAACCCGGGTCCGCGGGCATCGGGACCTGTTCCAATGTCGTCGTGTTCGTCGAAGTAGTCGTCCAGGACTTCTTCCCAGCGATCGCCGTCCCAACCGCCCTCGCCGTCGAGTTCGCCCAAGGCGGCCGAGTCTTCGTCAGCAAACAGCTCCACCCTGCGGAACATCTCGTTGCGCACCATCACCCGGAATGCCCTGGCGTTGGATGTCAACGACGGCGGAGGCGGCGGGGGAGCATCATGCGGCGTCGGAGCCAGCCCGGCAGTCAGTTCCTCCCATTCGTCAAGGAGGCTCGAGTCCACCTGGCGGACCAGTTCCCCCAACCATGCGATGAGGTCTTCGAGGTCCTCCCGCAGCACGTCCTGGGGTACGGTCTGCCGCAGGGCCCGGAAGCCGTCGGCGAGGTAGCGCAGGACGATCCCTTCGGAACGTGCCAGGCCATAGAACTGGACGAACTCGCCGAAATTCATGGCGCGCTCGTACATATCGCGAATGACCGACTTGGGCGCCAACTCGAAGTCACCCACCCACGGTGCCGCCTTGCGGTAGACCTCAAAGGCCTCGCCCAGAATTCCGGCAAGGGGCATCGGGTACGTGACTTCCTCCAGCATGGCCATGCGTTGGTCGTACTCGATGCCATCCGCCTTCATGGCTGCGACGGCCTCGCCGCGGGCCTTCTTCTGCTGGGCAGAAAGGATCTGGCGCGGCTTCTCAAGCGTGGCCTCGATGACCGAGACGACGTCCAAGGCGTACGACGGCGACTCCGGATCGAGCAGCTCCAAGGCAGCCAGCGCGAAGGGGGAGAGAGGCTGGTTGAGGGCAAAGTTGGGCTGCAGATGGACCGTCAGCCGCACGGAACGGCCCTCAGCGTCCTGTTCCCCGGGAGGAACGCGCTCAACGACACCTGCCGCCAGCAGTTCGCGGTAGATACCCAAAGCCTTCTTCATGAGCTTGAGCTGGGATGCCCTGGTTTCGTGGTTCTCCGTCAGCAACCGGCGCGTCGCCAGGAAGGGGTCGCCCGGCCGTTCCAGCAGGTTCAACAGCATTGCGTGGGTGACCGTAAAGCTCGAGCTCAGCGGTTCCGGCGTCGATTCCACCAGTTTGTTGAATGTCGGTTCCCCCCAGGAGACAAAACCTTCAGGCGGCTTCTTCTTCACCACTTGGCGGAGCTTCTTCTGGTCGTTGCCGAACTTCGCGGTCGCCTTGGCCATGGCCTTTGTGTTCTCGACAACGTGTTCCGGAGCCTGCACCACCACTGTCCCGGCGGTGTCGTACCCGGCCCGGCCCGCACGGCCGGCAATCTGGTGGAACTCGCGGGAGTTAAGCAGCCTGGTGCGAACGCCGTCGTACTTGCTCAAAGCGGTGAGCAGCACCGTGCGGATAGGGACGTTGATACCGACGCCCAGGGTGTCCGTGCCGCAGATGACTTTCAAGAGTCCGGCCTGGGCCAACTGCTCCACGAGCCGGCGGTACTTGGGCAGCATTCCCGCGTGGTGCACCCCGATTCCGTGGCGGACAAGGCGGTTCAAGGTCTTCCCGAAGCCGGCCGCGAACCGGAAGTTCGCGATCAGCTCGGCGATGCGGTCCTTTTCTTCGCGGCTGCACATGTTGATGCTCATCAGGTTCTGCGCGCGCTCGATCGCTTCCGCCTGGCTGAAGTGGACCACATAGACCGGGACCTGTTTGGTGGAGAGCAACTCCTCCAAGGTCTCGTGGACGGGGGTGACGTGGTAGTAGTAATGCAGCGGGATGGGCCGCTCCGCCGAGCTCACGGTGGTTGTGGGCCGCCCGGTCAACTCCGTCAGGCCGCGCTCGAACCGGGTGACGTCGCCCAAGGTGGCGGACATCAGCAGGAACTGTGCCTGCGGCAGTTCCAGCAGCGGCACCTGCCACGCCCAGCCGCGTTGCGGGTCGGAGTAGAAGTGGAACTCGTCCATCACCACTGAGCCAAGTTCCGCAGCCGCCCCCTCGCGCAGCGCGGTGTTGGCCAGGATTTCGGCCGTGCAGCAAATGATGGGGGCGTCCTGGTTGACCCCGGAATCGCCGGTGATCATGCCGACGTTCTCCGCGCCGAAAATCTCGCAGAGGGCAAAGAATTTCTCGGAGACAAGCGCTTTGATGGGAGCGGTGTAGTAGCTTCGTTGGCCCCGGGCCATGGCCTCGAAGTGGGCCGCGATCGCCACCAGCGACTTTCCTGAACCCGTGGGCGTCGCCAGGATGACGTTGTTGCCTGCGGCGAGTTCCATGATGGCCTCGTCCTGAGCGGGATAGAGCTGCAACCCGCGGCTCTCCGTCCATTCGACAAACCGCGTGTAGATCTCGTCAGGGTCGAGGGGCCCGGCGCCGGTGGAAGCTGGAAGCTGCTCTGGAAGTTTCATTGGTTTCCAGCTTAGTGCCCGGACGCACTAGGCTCGCTCAGGTCAGCAGTACCTGGTCCGGAGCTTGCCTGAAGGGTTGTCGAATGAAGTGGGATCCCAGTAGATACGTCCAGTTCGGTGACCATCGTGACCGTCCCTTCCATGACCTCGTTGCCCGGATCCGGGCCGATGACCCCACCCGGGTGGTGGACCTTGGATGCGGGCCCGGCAACCTTACCGCCACCTTGGGAAGGCGTTGGCCGGAAGCACGGGTGACGGGGATCGATTCGTCTGCCGAAATGCTGTCCAAAGCTGCCGCGCTGGCCGAGCCCGGCCGCCTCGGCTTCCAGCACGGCGATATTGCCGATTGGCAGCCGGAGCCGGACGTGGACGTCGTCGTCACCAATGCAGCACTCCAATGGGTCCCCGGCCATCAGGAAATGCTGGCTTCCTGGTTGCGCGCTTTGCAGCCAGGGGCCTGGTTTGCCTTGCAGGTCCCCGGCAATTTCACCTCGCCGTCTCACACCCTGATGCGTGAACTCGCCGACTCGCCCGCCTGGGCGCCGCGCCTGGCCGGGGTACTGCGGCACGACGCCGTCGGCAGCCCTGCTGACTACCTGAACATCATGCTCGACGCCGGTTTCACGGCTGACGCTTGGGAAACGACCTACCTGCAGGTGCTCCCGGGCGGGGACCCTGTCCTTGATTGGGTGCGGGGCACTGGACTCCGGCCGGTACTGGCAGCCCTGTCTCCGGCCGAGGGAGCCGAATTCGAGCACGAATACGCCGCTATGCTGCGTCAGGCCTACCCTCCATCGAAGCATGGCACCGTGTTTCCGTTCAGGCGGATCTTCGCCGTGGCACAGAGGAATCCGTGACAGGCAACAGCGCCGTACGCTTTCCCGCGAGCCGTCACAGCTTGTCCCGGCACTTCGACGCTGGTCTAATTTTCGGCATGGACCAAGGACGTTTCGCTGATCAAGGCACCGCCGCCCAGGTGCCGCCCTGCCGGTGCCCGCAATGACCGGCAACGGTGAGTTTCCTGGAAACTGGCGTCCGAACACCAACAGCGGGGTTGCCCTGTTCGAGCAGTTGAGGCTGCGGATCATCGAACTGGCCGACTCCGGCGTCCTGGCCGTGGGTGCCAAGCTTCCCCCGGTGCGGAACCTTGCCGGGGTCCTTGATGTTGCGCCCCACACTGTTGCCCGGGCCTACAAGGAACTCGAAGCCGCCGGCGTCGTTGCCACCAGGGGCCGCAATGGGACCGTGATCTGCGCCCGCGACGACCGGTGGGGC
Source organism: Paenarthrobacter ureafaciens (assembly GCF_004028095.1). Classification (NCBI taxonomy): domain Bacteria; kingdom Bacillati; phylum Actinomycetota; class Actinomycetes; order Micrococcales; family Micrococcaceae; genus Paenarthrobacter; species Paenarthrobacter ureafaciens. The sequence continues at coordinate 6,807 of NZ_SBHM01000008.1, forward strand.
GCTTTGGCCGAAGTCGCCGCCCAATATGCGGCAGCCGCGAAGGCCCAGGGGGCATCGTTCGCGGAGGCGGTGCAGCTTCTGGCCGCAGCCTATGATGCCGACTGATACCGCCGGGTAGGGTGTGAGCAACGACATGGAAATTCGAAGACGTTTTCGACTAGCATTGTTGGGTGCCCAAAGCCTTAGCTGAAGATACAGCCGTCCATGACCTGAACACTGTTTCCGTCGCACCTGACGCCAAGCCCGTGCGCCCGGATCTGTCGCGCCTGGTGGTCAAGGGTGCGCGTGAGCACAACCTCCGCAATGTCGACCTCGATCTTCCCAGGGATGCGATGATCGTCTTCACCGGGCTCTCCGGATCCGGTAAGTCGTCCCTTGCCTTCGACACCATCTTTGCTGAGGGCCAGCGCCGCTACGTCGAGTCGCTGTCCGCCTATGCGCGCCAGTTCCTGGGACAGGTGGATAAGCCCGACGTCGACTTCATCGAAGGCCTCTCGCCCGCGGTCTCCATCGACCAGAAGTCCACCAGCAAGAACCCGCGCTCAACCGTTGGCACCATCACCGAGATTTACGACTACATGCGCCTCTTGTGGGCCCGTGTGGGACGTCCGCACTGCCCGGTCTGTGGTGAGCCCATCACGCGGCAGACTCCGCAGCAGATTGTCGATCAGCTGCTCGAGCTCGACAAGGGCACGCGCTTCCAGGTCCTCGCCCCGGTGGTCCGCGGCCGCAAGGGCGAATTCGTGGATCTCTTCAAGGAGCTCACGGCCAAGGGCTACTCCCGCGCCCGGGTGGATGGTGAACTGGTCCAGCTCAGTGAAGCTCCCAAGCTGGGAAAGCAGTTCAAGCACACCATTGAGGTTGTGGTGGACCGCCTGGTGGTCAAGGAAGATATTGGCCAGCGCCTCACCGACTCCGTGGAAACCGCCCTGGGCCTGGCCGAGGGCCGCGTACTGGTCGAGTTCGTTGACCTCGACGCCGAGGACCCCGCACGGATTCGCGCTTTCTCCGAGAACCTGGCATGCCCCAACGAACATCCACTGGCTATTGACGAGATCGAACCCCGCTCCTTCTCCTTCAACAACCCTTTCGGCGCCTGTTCTGCCTGCAGCGGTATCGGTACCAAGCTTGAGGTGGACGAGGAACTGATCGTTCCCAACCCGGAACTCTCCTTGGCCGAGGGCGCCATTGCGCCGTGGTCGATGGGCAGTGCCACCACGGAGTACTGGAACCGGCTCCTGGAAGGTCTTGCCTCGGAGCTCGGCTTCTCCATGAATACGGCCTGGGAAAAACTGCCGAAGGACGTCCGCAACACGGTCTTGCACGGCAAGGACCACAAAGTGGTTGTGCAGTACCGGAACCGCTTTGGCCGTGAGCGCAAGTACAGCACCGGCTTCGAGGGCGCCATCCAGTATGTGCACCGCAAGCACGGCGAGACGGACTCCGATTGGGCGCGGGACCGGTACGAAGAGTACATGCGCCAGATTCCCTGCCCCGAGTGCAACGGTGCCCGCCTCAACCCGGCATCCCTCTCGGTGCTCATCAACGGCAAATCCATCGCCGAAGTCGCTGCGCTGCCCATGCGGGAGTGCGCTTCCTTCCTCGGCAACCTGACGCTCACCGGCCGTGAAGCGCAGATTGCACACCAGGTCCTCAAGGAGATCCAGGCCCGCCTGACGTTCCTCCTGGACGTCGGCTTGGAGTACCTGAACCTGGAGCGCCCGTCCGGCACCTTGTCCGGCGGAGAGGCCCAGCGTATCCGCCTGGCCACGCAGATCGGTTCGGGATTGGTGGGCGTCCTCTACGTACTGGATGAGCCTTCCATCGGCCTCCACCAGCGCGACAACAGGCGCCTCATTGAGACCTTGACCCGGCTGCGGGACCTGGGCAACACCCTCATTGTGGTGGAACACGATGAAGACACCATCCATGAGGCCGACTGGGTAGTGGACATCGGACCGGGCGCAGGTGAGCACGGTGGCCAGGTGGTCCACTCGGGCACCTACAAGGAACTGTTGGCGAACACGAAATCCCTGACCGGTGATTACCTGTCCGGGCGCCGGAAGATCGACGTCCCCGCCAAGCGCCGCAAGTACGACAAGAAGCGTGAGCTGAAGGTCGTTGGGGCACGCGAAAACAACTTGAACAACGTGGACGCGACCTTCCCGCTGGGTCTGTTTACTGCCGTGACGGGCGTCAGCGGCTCCGGAAAGTCCACTCTGGTCAACGAGATCCTTTACAAGGTCCTCGCGAACAAGCTCAACGGTGCCAAGCAGGTAGCCGGAAGGCACCGGACAGTGAACGGCCTGGAGCACCTGGACAAGGTGGTCCACGTCGACCAGAGCCCCATCGGCCGGACCCCCCGGTCCAACCCGGCAACCTACACCGGGGTCTTCGACAACATCCGGAAGCTCTTCGCGGAAACAACGGAAGCCAAGGTTCGTGGCTACCTGCCAGGACGGTTCTCCTTCAACGTCAAGGGCGGCCGCTGCGAAGCCTGCTCGGGAGACGGCACGTTGAAGATCGAAATGAACTTCCTGCCGGACGTGTATGTGCCCTGCGAGGTCTGCCATGGTGCCCGCTACAACCGGGAAACGCTGGAAGTGCACTACAAGGGCAAGACCATCGCCGATGTCCTCAACATGCCGATCGAGGAAGCTGCCGAGTTCTTTGCGGCGTTCACTCCGATCGCCCGGCATTTGAAGACCTTGGTGGACGTCGGCCTCGGGTATGTTCGCCTTGGCCAGCCGGCCACCACCTTGTCGGGCGGCGAAGCGCAACGCGTGAAGCTGGCAGCCGAGCTCCAGAAACGCTCCAACGGGCGCAGCATCTACGTGTTGGATGAACCCACCACCGGCCTGCACTTCGAGGACATCCGGAAGCTCCTCATGGTCCTTCAGGGCTTGGTGGACAAGGGCAACACGGTGATCACCATCGAACACAACCTGGACGTGATCAAGTCCGCCGACTGGATCGTTGACCTCGGTCCAAACGGTGGCTCCGGAGGCGGCCGGGTGGTGGCCACAGGCACGCCCGAGCAGGTGGCCAAGTCGACCGAGAGCCACACGGCAAAGTTCCTGGCCGAGATTCTCGGTTAACGGCCCTTTACTGCGGTCGAAGTATTCCCGTAGCGGCATGCGAGTTTCAGGCATGCCGCTACGTGTGGGAAACTAAGCCGGTGACTCATACAAAGGTGCCCGTAATTTTCGATCTGGACGGCACCCTTGTCGATCCAGCAGGCGGTATCACGGGAGGCATCTCGACTGCCCTGCGGGAAATGGGACTACCGGTTCCGGACCAGGCCGTGCTGAATTCGATGGTCGGACCCAAGCTCAGCGACGCGTTGCTGAATCTTGCGCAGGTGCCCGCGGCCCTGGTGGATGAGACCATCCACCGCTACCGGAGCCATTACCGGGAAGCCGGAATTGCCCAGAGCAAGCTCTACCCCGGCATCTTCGATCTCTTGGAGTTCTACGCCGAGTCGGGCCGGCCTACCGCTGTGGCAACACAGAAACCGCAAGGGATTGCGCGGCTGGTTCTTGAGCACCACAACATCGCAGACTTCTTCGTTGCCATTCACGGAGCTCCGGACGACGAATCACTCGGTACGAATGCCGCCCCCGGCAAGGTTGGCATCGTTGGGGCCGCGTTGGCCTCACTGCACAGCCAGCCGGCGGTCATGGTCGGCGACAGGCACCAGGATGTCGCCGGGGCCATGGCGAACGGCCTGGACTGCATTGGTGTCAGGTGGGGATTCGCTCCCGACGGCGAACTTGAGGAAGCCGGGGCTGTGGCCGTGGTAGCCACGACGCTGGAACTGCGAAGCAAAATTGAAGAACTTGATGCTGTCCGAGCGGCGGCCCTGAGCGAGGTACATAACGATGGCAGTATTTGATGCGATCCGGTGGACTACCCGTGGACTGATTTCCACCACGTGCCGGCCAACGGTCATCGGCCTTGAGAATGTGCCCAAAGAAGGCCCCTTCATCGTCGCACCCAACCATCTTTCCTTCCTGGACAGCGTCATTGTCCAGGCGCTCATGCCTCGGCCGGTAGCTTTCTTCGCCAAAGCCGAATACTTCACCACCAAGGGCGTCAAGGGCGCCGTCATGAAGTCCTTCTTCGAAGCTGTGGGTTCCATCCCCGTCGAACGCGGCGAACAGGCAGCCAGCGTCCAGGCGTTGAAGACCCTGCTGGATATCCTCGAGGATGGCAAGGGCATTGGCATCTACCCTGAGGGAACCCGATCCCGGGACGGGATCCTGTACCGCGGACGGACCGGAGTGGGCTGGTTGGCGTTGACCACTGGCGCACCTGTCATTCCGGTGGGACTCATCGGCACTGAGAAGCTGCAGCCGGCAGGCAGGAACGCTGTGCGCCCCCAGCACTTCACCATGAAGGTGGGCGAACCGCTGTACTTCGAAAAGACCGGCCCTGACCATTCACTGCCGGCCCGGCGCGAAGTTACTGACCGCATCATGGATGCCATTGCGGCGCTCAGCGGGCAGGAGCGCTCCACCAGCTATAACCAGAGCAAGGCGGTGGAGTAGCCCGCCCGGGTACCCGCCATCCAGTGCGCCGCCCATCCTCTGCACTGACCATGCTGCACGGCGGCGGCGTATGCTGTCCGCCCCGATCACTAGACTTGAAACGTGGCACATCCAGCAAGTTACCGCCCTAAAACAGGCGAAATCCCCACCAACCCCGGCGTATACCGCTTCCGCGACCCGCACGGCCGCGTCATTTACGTGGGCAAGGCAAAGAACCTCCGTTCCAGGCTGAATTCGTATTTCGCCAATCCGGCGGGCCTGCTGCCCAAGACGCACGCCATGGTGCACGCCGCGAGCAGCGTCGAATGGACGGTGGTGGGCAGCGAGCTGGAGTCGCTGCAACTCGAGTACACGTGGATCAAAGAGTTCAAGCCGCGCTTCAACGTGGTGTTCCGGGACGACAAAACGTACCCGTACCTCGCAGTGACCATGGGGGAGAAGTACCCCAGGGTCCAGGTCATGCGTGGCGAGAGGAAAAAGGGAACACGCTACTTTGGCCCCTACACCGCAGGCGCCATCCGCGAGACCATGGACACCCTGCTCCGGGTCTTCCCGGTCCGCAGTTGCAGCGCAGGCGTTTTCAAACGCGCCCAGGCCAGCGGCAGGCCGTGCCTCCTGGGGTACATCGACAAATGTGCCGCGCCGTGCGTGGGCCGGGTGAGCCCGGAGGAACACCGGGGCCTGGCCGAGGACTTTTGCTCCTTCATGGGCGGGGAAGCCAAACGGTTCATCAACAAGCTCGAGAAGGACATGGCCGCCGCGGTTGCCGAACTCGACTATGAGAGGGCAGCGCGCCTCCGGGACGACATCATCGCCCTTCGCAAGGTCTTTGAACGCAACGCAGTGGTCCTGTCCGAAGACACGGACGCCGATGTCTTCGCCCTGCACGATGACGAACTCGAAGCGTCCGTCCAGGTCTTCCACGTGCGCGGCGGGCGGGTCCGCGGCCAGCGTGGCTGGGTGGTGGAGAAAGTGGAAGACGCCACCACTCCCGAGCTCATTGAGCACTTGCTCCAGCAGGTTTACGGCGAGGACAGCGAAGTCCAGGGCCGCATTCCGCGCGAGGTCCTGGTTCCTGAAATCCCGAGCAACCATGACGAACTTTCCGAATGGCTGGCCGGCCTGCGTGGCGCCAAGGTGGACATCCGAGTGCCGCAGCGGGGGGACAAGGCCGCCTTGATGTCCACCGTCAAGGAAAACGCGGAACAGGCCCTGAAGCTGCACAAGACCCGCCGGGCAGGGGACATCACGGTGCGTTCCCTCGCCCTGCAGGAACTCCAGGAAGCACTGGAACTGCCTGTTCCGCTGCTTCGGATCGAATGCTTCGACATCTCCCACGTCCAGGGCACCAATGTGGTTGCATCCATGGTGGTGGTCGAGGACGGCCTGCCCAAGAAGTCCGACTACCGCAAGTTCTCCATTACCGGAGCGGCTGCCGCGGACGACACCGCGGCAATGCACGACGTCCTCACCCGCAGGTTCAGGCACTATCTAAACGACAAGGCCGAGCAGGTGCCCGTGTCCGGTGAGATCGTCAACCCGCTCCAAAAGGCGGTGACGGGCGCTACCGAAGAGTCGCCGTCGGACCCGTCCCAACCGGCGCCGAAAGCCAAGTTCGCCTACCCGCCCAACCTGGTGGTGGTGGACGGCGGACAACCGCAGGTGAACGCCGCTGCGCGGGCCTTGGCCGAGCTGGGGATTGACGACGTCTACGTGGTGGGCTTGGCCAAAAGGCTTGAAGAGGTGTGGCTGCCGGACAGTGATTTTCCGGTGATCCTTCCGCGCACGTCCCAAGGCCTCTACCTGCTGCAACGTATCCGCGATGAGGCACACCGCTTCGCCATCACGTTCCACCGGCAAAAGCGCGGCAAGGCCATGACGGTCTCGGCACTGGATGGTGTTCCCGGCCTGGGAGAAGCCAAGCGGAAGGCCCTCGTGGCGCATTTCGGGTCCTTGAAGAAGATCAAGGCCGCTTCCGTCGAAGAACTGACGTCGGCCAAGGGGATCGGGCCCGCCCTGGCTGCCGCTGTTGTCCGGCACCTCGGTTCCGCAGAGAATACAGAGGACGCCGCACCGGCCATCAACATGACCACCGGCGAAATCCTGGAATCTTAGTTAGGGTAAGAACTTGACCGGTGGCCGCGTTCGCGATGCCGCCGGCGCATATGCCTGCCTTCAACAGGCGCTTTGTGGGACACACCACTTTCAGGGAAACGGGGACGACGGATGGACGAGGCAACGGCAGGATCGGGCGCGGAGCAGGACGGGATGACCCCCGTCAAGCCGCCGGAGGCCGAACTGCTGGTGGTGACGGGCATGTCCGGGGCAGGCCGAAGCACCGCGTCGGACGCGCTGGAGGACCACGGTTGGTATGTGGTGGACAACCTTCCCCCGCAGATGCTGGGCACGCTCGCCGAGATCGTTTCCCATGCCCCCAAATCGATCCCCAAACTGGCCGTCGTCGTTGATGTCCGGAGCAAGGACCTCTTCACGGACATCCAGACCGCCTTGGGTGCCCTGAGTGCCAGCGGCGTGACGTTCCGTGTCCTGTTCCTCGACGCCAGGGACGAAGTCCTGGTGCGCCGGTTCGAGCAGGGCCGCAGGCCGCATCCGCTGCAGGGCGGGGGACGCATCCTGGACGGCATCGGAGTGGAGCGTGAGGTCCTCCGGGAACTCAAGGAACACGCCGACATCGTCCTGGATACCAGCGATTACAACGTCCATGGCCTGGCTACGGCGATCACCGAACTGTTCAGCGACACCGGCCCGGTCACCCTCCGGCTGAACGTCATGAGCTTTGGCTTCAAGTACGGGCTTCCCGTGGATGCGAACTTCGTTGCCGATGCCCGCTTCATTCCTAACCCGCATTGGGTTCCGCAATTGCGCCCGCATACGGGATTGGACCAGGACGTCAGCGACTACGTGCTGGCAGCCGACGGTGTCCACGAGTTCGTCGACCGCTATGTCAGCGCCCTGGAGCCGGTACTTGACGGTTACCGCCAGGAGAACAAGCACTACGCCACGCTGGCCGTGGGCTGTACCGGCGGCAAGCACCGCTCGGTGGCTGTCGCCGTCGAGCTTTCCAAGCGGCTCGCGCAGTACCCGCGGGTGACCGTGACAACCACTCACCGAGACCTGGGTCGCGAGTAATGGGCGTCCTCACCGGTCCGCTGCCGCTGATCCCGCCCAAAGGCGTTCCCGGCAGCCAGCAGGACAAGACCCCCTCCGTCGTCGCCCTCGGTGGCGGCCATGGGCTGGCCGCTTCCCTGTCCGCCCTGCGCCTTCTGACCTCCGAGCTGACGGCGATCGTCACGGTAGCGGACGACGGCGGTTCTTCCGGGCGCCTGCGGGACGAGTACGGCGTCCTCCCGCCCGGGGACCTGCGGATGGCACTCAGTGCGCTCTGTGATGACACCGATTGGGGCCGCACCTGGCGCGATGTCATGCAGCACCGGTTCAACGCGGGAACCGCCAAAGGTGGTTCACTGGACAATCACGCCATGGGCAACCTGCTGATCGTGACGCTGTGGGAACTGCTGGGCGATACTGTGGCAGGCCTCAAGTGGGCCGGCGCGCTGCTGGGTGCCCGCGGACAGGTCCTGCCCATGTCCAGCGTGCCGCTGACCATCGAAGGGCAAGCCCGGGTGGAACTTCCCGGAGGCGGTCATGAGCTGCAGACGGTGCGCGGCCAGGCCAAATGCGCGGTAGCCGGAAAGCTCGAGGAGGTCCGGCTCCTTCCCGAGGACGCACCGGCCTGCACAGAAGCGCTGACCGCCATTGAGCTGGCCGACTGGGTCATCCTGGGCCCCGGCTCCTGGTACACCTCGGTACTGCCGCACCTCCTGTTGCCCGAACTTCGCCAGGCATTGGGGGAGACAACCGCAAAACGCTGCCTCACCATGAATCTCGACGTCGAGACCAAGGAAACCTCAGGCATGACCGCCGCCGACCATTTGGATGTCCTGCGGCGCTACGCCCCGGAATTCAGCGTGGACGTTGTGCTTGCCGACCCGGCCGCCGTACAGGACCTCAAAGCCTTCGAGAAGGCCGCCGGGATGATCGGGGCCGAAGTCGTCTTGGGTAGAGTAGGGGCGTCGAGACGCAGGCCCGTCCATGACCCACTGCTCCTGGCGGCGGCGTACCACGATATCTTTGGGAACAGTTAGGAATACATACGCGATGGCACTTACCGCGTCGGTCAAGGACGAACTGTCCCGGCTGGACATCAAGAAGTCCTCAGTCCGCAAGGCCGAAGTCTCGGCCATGCTCCGGTTTGCGGGCGGCCTGCACATTATTTCGGGCCGGATCGTCATCGAGGCCGAGGTGGACCTGGCTTCCACCGCCCGGCGGCTTCGGGCGGCCATTGCCGAGGTTTACGGCCACCAAAGCGAAATCATCGTCGTCTCCGGCGGTGGCCTCCGCCGCGGCAGCCGCTACGTCGTGCGCGTGGTCCGCGACGGCGAGGCGCTGGCCCGGCAAACCGGCCTCCTGGACGGCCGGGGCCGGCCTGTGCGGGGGCTGCCGTCGGTGGTCGTCAACGGTTCGGCGGCGGATGCGGAGGCCGTGTGGCGCGGGGCCTTCCTCGCCCACGGCTCGCTCACGGAACCGGGACGGTCCTCCTCCTTGGAGGTGACGTGCCCGGGTCCCGAGTCCGCATTGGCACTGGTCGGCGCAGCACGCCGCCTTGGCATCCAGGCCAAAGCACGCGAGGTACGGGGAGTTGACCGTGTGGTCATCCGCGACGGCGACACCATCGCCGCGTTGCTGACCCGGATGGGCGCCCACGATGCACTGATGGTGTGGGAAGAACGGCGCATGCGGAAGGAAGTGCGCGCCACGGCCAACAGGTTGGCCAACTTCGACGACGCCAACCTGCGCCGCTCCGCCCAAGCGGCCGTTGCTGCCGGCGCCAGGGTCGACAGGGCCTTGGAGATCCTCGGCGACGACGTTCCCGAGCACCTGAAATACGCGGGGGAGCTGCGGGTTGCCCACAAGCAGGCAAGCCTGGATGAGCTGGGCCGGCTTGCCGATCCGCCTATGACCAAAGACGCGATCGCCGGACGCATCCGGCGTCTGCTGGCCATGGCGGACAAACGCGCTCTCGACTTGGGCATCCCGGGTACAGAGGCAAATGTGACTCCGGAAATGATGGACGAATAGCCGCCGCCCATAGAATCGACAGGGTGCGGGGGAAATACTCCGGGGGCCAGTCGGGTTGTCGCCCGTAGACTCAACAGGAGGCTTCTCCGCCCAAGGGTTTCCGGCCGGTTCATCGGCCGGATGAACAGAACGAGAGTTACCAACCGGACTTCGGTCCACTACATTGGAGGATTTCGTGACAGAGTACGTCCTGCCCGAGCTCGGCTACGACTACGCAGCACTGGAGCCGCACATTTCGGCGAAGACCATGGAGCTGCACCACAGCAAGCACCATGCCGCCTACGTTGCCGGCGCCAACAACGCCCTCGCACAGCTGGCGGAAGCCCGCGAAAAGGGTGATTTCGCCAACATCAACCGCCTCTCCAAGGACCTGGCGTTCCACACCGGCGGCCACATCAACCACTCCGTGTTCTGGAACAACATCTCCCCGGACGGTGGCGACAAGCCCGAAGGCGAGCTCTCGGCAGCCATCGAGGATGCCTTTGGCTCGTTCGATGCCTTCCGCGCTCAGTTCACTGCTGCAGCACTTGCCCTGCAGGGGTCCGGCTGGGCCTTCCTTGCCTACGAGCCCATTGGCGGCAACCTCGTGATCGAACAGCTCTACGATCAGCAGGGCAACGTTGCCGTGGGCACCACCCCGCTGCTCATGCTCGACACGTGGGAGCACGCTTTCTACCTGGACTACGTCAACGTCAAGGCTGACTACGTGAAGGCTTTCTGGAACATCGTCAACTGGGCGGACGTAGCCAAGCGCTTCGAAGCAGCCCGCGCCAACGCCACGGGGCTCATCGTTCTCTAGTTGGTGAGGCCGCGTTCATTGAGGTGTAACAAAAGTCACATTTCAGTGAAATAGGCCCAAATGCTGAAATGCCTGCCTCCGCAGTTGCGGGGGCAGGCTCAGTTAAACGTAAGATGGATCACGGAAGGCGGTTAGCCTTCAGCAACGTGGCTGGTCGCCCTCCGATCTGATAATCACCTCTGCCCAATGACGTGCGGGGTCTGTTGGTTGGACCCAAATCCAACTCACGAGGCGTGCTTGCAAGAGCACCAAGGAGATTGACAAACAGTGACCACCCGTATTGGTATCAACGGCTTCGGCCGCATCGGCCGTAACTACTTCCGCGCCGCGCTGGCACAGGGCGCAGACCTTGAGATCGTGGCAGTCAACGATCTCACCAACCCTGAGACCCTGGCGCACCTCCTGAAGTACGACTCCGTCGGAGGCCGTCTGACCCAGTCCGTGGAAGTTGTGGACGGCAACATCGTCGTTGACGGCAAGTCCATCAAGGTTCTGGCAGAGCGTGATCCCGCCAACCTTCCCTGGGCCGACCTCGGCGTTGACATCGTCATCGAGTCCACAGGCTTCTTCACCGCAGCTTCGGCAGCGCAGAAGCACATCGACGCCGGCGCCAAGAAGGTTCTTATTTCGGCGCCTGCCAGCGACGAGGACATCACGATCGTCATGGGCGTGAACGACGACCTCTACGACCCCGCCGCACACAACATCATTTCCAACGCATCATGCACCACCAACTGCCTCGGCCCCTTGGCCAAGGTTGTCAACGACGCCTTCGGCATCGAGCGTGGCCTGATGACCACCGTGCACGCGTACACGGCAGACCAGAACCTTCAGGACGGCCCGCACAAGGACCTGCGTCGTGCACGTGCAGCTGCCATCAACATGGTGCCCACGTCCACCGGCGCTGCGAAGGCCATCGGCCTGGTGCTTCCCGAACTCAAGGGCAAGCTTGACGGCTACGCCATCCGCGTGCCCGTCCCCACCGGTTCGGCTACGGACCTGACTGTGACCGTGTCCCGCGAAGTGACGGTTGAGGAAGTCAACGCGGCTGTAAAGGCTGCTGCCGAGTCCGACCAGTGGGCCGGCATCCTCACCTACACAGACGCCCCGATTGTTTCCTCTGACATCGTGGGGGATCCGGCGTCGTCCATCTTTGACTCGGGCCTGACCAAGGTCATCGGCAACCAGGTCAAGGTTGTTTCCTGGTATGACAACGAATGGGGCTACTCCAACCGCCTCGTAGACCTCACGGAGCTCGTTGCATCCAAGCTGGGCTAGGGTAGACACATGACATCTCACACCCTCAACGAACTCATCGCTGAAGGTGTCCGCGGGCGGTACATTCTGGTTCGAAGTGACCTGAATGTGCCGCTCGACGGCTCTACAGTGACCGATGACGGCCGCATCAAGGCTTCCCTTCCGGTCCTTAAGAAGCTCTCGGACGCCGGTGCCCGCGTGCTCGTAACCGCCCACCTCGGACGCCCCAAGGGAACTCCCGAGGAAAAGTACTCCCTCAAGCCTGCTGCAGCCCGTCTTGCTGAGCTCGCCGACTTCAAGGTCCAGTTGGCCGAAGATACCGTCGGAGAGTCCGCCAAGGCCCTCGCTGCGGCGTTGCAGGATGGTGAGGTGCTCATCCTGGAGAACGTCCGTTTCGACGCACGCGAAACCAGCAAGGACGACGCCGAACGTGGCTCCTTTGCTGACGAGCTTGTAGCGCTGACCGGGGACAATGGAGCATTCGTGGATGACGCTTTCGGCGCCGTCCACCGCAAGCACGCCAGCGTCTACGACGTCGCTACCCGCTTGCCCGCTTACCTGGGCGACCTCGTCCACACCGAGGTTGAGGTCCTCCGGAAGCTCACCACGGACACGCAGCGGCCGTATGTGGTGGTGCTCGGCGGTTCCAAGGTCTCGGACAAGCTCGCGGTTATTGACAACCTCCTGGGCAAGGCGGACACCATCCTCGTTGGTGGCGGCATGCTGTTCACCTTCCTGGCAGCGGCCGGCCACAAGGTGGCGGGCAGCCTGCTGGAAGAGGACCAGATTCCCGTTGTGCAGGACTACCTCAAGCGCGCTGCCGACGCCGGTACGTCATTCGTCATCCCGACCGACGTCGTGGTCGCTTCCAAGTTCGCCGCAGACGCGGAGCACGAGGTAGTGAAGGCCGACGCCATTGAGGAAAGCTCTTTCGGCAAGAGCGGTATCGGTTTGGACATTGGTCCGGAATCAGCTTCCGCCTTTGCTGCCCAGATCGAGGGTGCCAAGACCGTTTTCTGGAACGGCCCCATGGGCGTTTTCGAGTTCGAGGCCTTCTCCGGCGGCACACGTGCCATCGCCCAGGCCCTGACGGACACCGTGGCTTTCACGGTGGTTGGCGGCGGCGATTCGGCTGCGGCCGTTCGTACCCTCGGGTTCGAGGACTCGCAGTTCGGCCACATCTCCACCGGCGGCGGTGCCAGCCTTGAGTACCTCGAGGGCAAGGAACTTCCGGGCCTCAGCGTCCTGGACCGCTAAATCAGCAATCCGGCCGGCGGGACGCCCCTGCGTTCCGCCGGCCGTTCACTTTTCACAAGCAATCTTGGAGTTCACGTGACTACTTCTGACAACGGCAACTTCGTCCGCAAACCCTTCATCGCCGGCAACTGGAAGATGAACATGGACCATGTCCAGGGCATCACCTTGTTGCAGAAGCTGGCGTGGACGCTTTCGGACGCCAAACATGACTACAACCGTGTTGAAGTTGCCGTCTTCCCTCCGTTCACAGACCTTCGCGGTGTGCAGACGCTCGTCCAGGGCGACGAACTGGACGTCGTCTACGGCGGCCAGGACCTTTCCCAGTTTGATTCCGGCGCGTACACGGGAGACATCTCCGGTCAATTCCTGAACAAACTGGGTTGCGCCTATGTCCTGGTTGGGCACAGCGAACGCCGCACCATCCACAACGAATCCGACGAGGTCCTGAACGCCAAGGTCAAGGCCGCGTTCCGCCACGAGGTCACCCCCGTCTTGTGCGTTGGTGAAGGCCTCGAGGTGCGCCAAGCGGGCACCCATGTGGACCACACGCTGGCCCAGCTGCGGGCCGGGGTCGAGGGCCTCACGGCAGAGCAGGCAGCTCAGCTTGTGGTTGCGTACGAGCCCGTGTGGGCCATCGGCACCGGCGAAGTGGCTGGCCCGGACGATGCACAGGAGATGTGCGCAGCCATCCGCGCTGAACTTGCGGAACTGTTCGACGCCGATGTGGCAGGGAAGACCCGGCTGCTCTATGGCGGATCGGTCAAGGCCAACAACGCTGCGGCCATCATGGCCGAGACCGACGTCGATGGCCTGCTTGTGGGTGGCGCCAGCCTTGACCCGGCCGAGTTTGCTAACATTGTCAGGTTCGAGAGCCACGTCGCCAAGGGCTAGTCGGGCTCCCGTTTTCCGTTTCTTCGAAAGGCCGTCGTGGACGTTCTTCAAGTCATCCTGCAGATCCTGCTGGGCATCACCAGCCTCCTGCTGACCTTGCTCATCCTCCTGCACAAGGGCCGCGGTGGCGGCTTGTCGGATATGTTCGGCGGTGGCATGAGTTCCGGGCTGAGTTCGTCCGGCGTCGCTGAGCGGAACCTGAACAGGTTTACCATCATCCTGGGTGTTACGTGGGGTGTGGTGATCATCGGGCTGGGCCTGATCATGCGCTTCACCTCCGGTGGGGATTCCTAGCCTTCATCCGAAGGGTGCCGCCGTCCGCGCCCTGGCATTAGACTGAGCGTGTCGGCCTGAAAGGCCTACTGGCCTTTCAGGCCGATCACCGAGTCGCTAGGGGATCGAAATGGTTCATGGCACGCAAGGTTACCGGGGCACCCGGGTGGGCGTAGCCCAGGGGTCGCCTCCCAGAAATCACAGTGATCATAGTGATGGAGAACAACTGCCGCGTATTCGTGTTCCCTATTGGTGCGCCAAGGGACACGAGACGCGGCTTGTTTTTCTTAAGCTGCCCGAAGATCAGATACCAGTGAGCTGGGATTGCCCGAAGTGCGGGCTACCCGCCTCCAGGGATCCGCTGCACCCGGCTTCGGCACGTTCCGAGGACGAGATTTTCAAGTCGCACCTGGACTACGTTAAAGAAAGACGCTCCAGCCAGGACGCGGAAAAGGTCTTGGCCGGAGCGCTTGAACGCCTACGCGCCCGCGGGGTCCTTCCGGACCAGCTGCTGGGGGACGCGTGAAGCCGCATTCTCATCGATAAGCCACAGTGTCCTGGCTTGGCCCACGGGGCCTGCTGCGGGCACCTGTACTGGATTGGCACCGGCCAAGGCCAGGCCTACCGCGCCGGCCTTGTCCTCGCCCGCAACCACCATCCAGATTTCCTGGGCGGTGTTGATGGCGGGGAGCGTCAGCGAAATACGCGACGGCGGCGGCTTCGGCGAGTTCTCGACCCCCACTACCGTTCGGCTCTTCTCCCTGATTGCACCCTGTTCCGGGAAGAGGGAAGCCACATGCGCATCCGGACCGACACCCAGCAGCAAGACGTCGAAGCGGGGGAGTGCTGCGGGCTCTTCCGGACGATCATCTGACATGTCGGCTGCGTGCTCGGCTTCCGCTGCTTCCTTGAGCTTGGCTGCGTAATCCTGGGCAGCTTCGTCGGCAGTCGCAAAATCGTCAGACGAGCCAGGTTCGTGGACCCGGTTCGGATCTACGGGCAGATGTGCCAACAGAGCCTGGTAGGCCTGACGCGTGTTCCTGTCCTCGCTGTCGGCGGGCACAAAACGTTCATCCCCCCACCAGAAATTCACCCGGGACCAGTCGACTGCCGGAGCCGCGGCCGACTCCGCCACGGCCTTCAGCGTGCCGATACCGACGGTTCCGCCGGTGAGGACCACCGTAGCTTCGCCGTGCTTGTCCTGGACGTCCACAAGCTTGGTGATGAGGCGTGCCGCAATGGCTGCCATCAGAACCTTGGAGTCGGGGTGGATGCTAACTCTTGGCTCAGCGCGCACTGGTCTGGACTCTCCTTTGACTGGTAAGTGGAAGTCCCATCGTAATCACTTCTCCGAAGACTTCGTCGGGGTCGAGCCGGCGGAGTTCTTCTGCGAGGCAGTCCTTGAGGCTGCGGCGCGGAAGGGCAATGCGCTGGGCAGGCTGTCCCGGCTGGGTCAGTTCCGCCACGGACAGGCCCGGCCGGAACAACTGCACGTCGCCGCTGGCCCGCGTCAACCGCACCCGCCGAATGCCCGTTCCTGCGGGGTCGGCCACAATAGTGACCGGTGCCTGCAGCGCCAAGGTCAACCACGCCGCCAGCAGGAGCGTGCTGGGTGAATCCGACGCGCCTTCAACGGCGATGGCCGACACGGGATCGCTGTCCACCTGGTCCAGCACCGCAGCGAGTTGGATGCGCCAGTTGGTCAGTCGGGTCCAGGCGAGGTCGGTGTCGCCGGCCTTGTAGGTTCGGCGGATGTTCTCCAGGGCCTGGGCGGGGTCCGGTTCGTTTGCGGAGTCGGTGATCCGGCGGTGCGCGATCGCTCCGATGGAGGTCTCACACGCGCTTTCGGGTGCCCCGTTCGGCCACCAGGCCACGATCGGGGCGTCCGGGAGCAGCAGCGCAGCCACCAGGGACTCGCTTTCGTGGGCCATCTGACCGTACCCGCGCAGCACGATCACTTCCGAGGCGCCCGCGTCGCCACCGACACGGATCTGCGCGTCCAACCGGTCCGGGGCCTGCGCTCCGGCGTCGGCCAGCACGATGATCCGGCAGGGGTGCTCCCGGGAGGCTTCGTTCGCGGCCTCGATGGCTTCTTCTTCCTGCCCGGACTTGGTCACCACCACCAGCGTCAGCACCCGGCCCAGCGCGATCACCCCGCCCTGCTCACGCAACGAGGTGATCTTCTTGGAAATCTTCGAGGTGGTTGTATCGGGAAGATCTACGATCATGGCCTTCTCCAGGTTCGTCCGTCACGGGCCAGGAGCTCATCGGCCGAAGCCGGTCCCCAACTGCCCGGTGCGTAAGGTTGCGGTTGTTCGTCCAGCCCGGCCCAGTACTCCTCGAACGGGTCAAGGATCTTCCAGGACAACTCCACTTCCTGGTGCCGGGGGAACAACGGCGGCTCACCGAGCAGCACGTCCAGGATCAGCCGCTCATACGCCTCGGGGGACGACTCGGTGAAGGAATGCCCGTAGCCGAAGTCCATGGTCACGTCACGCACTTCCATCTGCGTGCCCGGGACCTTGGACCCGAAACGAATCGTGGCACCCTCATCAGGCTGGACCCGGATCACCACAGCGTTCTGCCCGAAGTCGTCCTCGGCGTGGTCACGGAAGAGCAGGTTCGGGGCGCGTTTGAAGACCACGGCGATCTCCGTCACGCGTCGGCCCAGGCGCTTGCCTGCGCGCAAGTAGAAAGGCACACCGGCCCACCGCCGCGTATTGATGTCCACCCGGATCGCGGCATACGTTTCGGTCTTGGAATCGGCGGGGATGCCGTCCTCATCCAGATAGCCCAGGACTTCCTCACCGCCCTGCCAACCACCGGTGAACTGTCCCCGCGCTGAATGCGTGGACAGGTCCTCGGGCAACTTCACCGCAGCGAGGACCTTTTCCTTCTCCGCCCGCAAATCATCGGCATTGAACGAGATAGGTTCTTCCATCGCAGTCAAGGCCAGGAGCTGCAGGAGGTGGTTCTGGATCACGTCACGGGCCGCGCCCACACCGTCGTAATAGCCTGCGCGGCCGCCGGTGCCGATGTCCTCGGCCATGGTGATCTGCACGTGGTCAACGTAGTTCGCGTTCCACAACGGCTCGAACAACTGGTTCGCAAAACGCAACGCCAGGATGTTCTGGACTGTTTCCTTGCCCAGGTAGTGATCGATCCGGAACACCGCATCCGGCGGGAACACCGACTCCACAATGTCATTGAGCGCCCGCGCCGATTCGAGGTCATGACCGAACGGCTTCTCGATGACTACACGCCGCCACTGCCCGGGCCTGGCCTGCGCCAACCCGTGCTTGGACAGCTGCCGGCAGACCTGCTCGAAGGCCTTCGGCGGGATCGAGAGATAGAAGCCATGGTTGCCGCGGGTACCCCGGGTCTGATCGAGCTCGTCCAGGACATCCCCGAGGCGCTCGAACGCGTCGTCGTCGTCGAACTCACCCTTGACGAAACGGATACCGGAAGCAAGCTGCTCCCACACCGCCTCGTCAAACTTCGTCCGCGCGTGGGCCCTGACGTTTTCCTTCACCTCGGCCGCGAAGTCAGCATCATCCCAATCCCGACGACCGAAACCCACCAACGCAAAACTCGGAGGCAACAACCCACGGTTGGCCAAGTCATAGACGGCCGGCATCAATTTCTTCCGGGCCAAGTCACCGGTAACCCCGAAGAACACCAACGACGACGGCCCGGCAATGCGGTTCAGGCGGCGGTCCCGCGGATCACGCAACGGATTGCGCAGGCCGGCGTTCTTCCTGCCGTTTTCAGTTTCTGGCATGTTTGCTTTTGTGCCTTAGCTTTCGAGTGCGCTGGCCTGGCCGGCCAAAGCAGCGACGACGTCCTGGAGTTGTGCCACGCCTGCTGCACGCTCTGTGAGGTGCAAGCGAAGGACGGACCGGCCGTGTCCTTCGAGGACCTGGGCATCGCCCGATGCCTGGGCGGAGATAAGTTCCCCGAAGGTAAACGGGCGCTCAGGAATTTCAAGATCAGTGGAGGATGCCGCAGTGACCTGCAGGAACACGCCGATCGCGGGGCCGCCCTTGTGGAACTGGCCGGTGGAGTGCAGGAACCTGGGTCCCCACCCAAAGGTCACCGGACGTCCGCTCACAGCGGCAAGCTCCTCACGGATGCCTTCGAGGGGCGCGTGGCTGATGCGGTCAAGGTAGGCCTGAACGCTCAGGTACCCATCAGGTCCCAGCTGGTTCAGCAGCGCCTGCACGGCCTCGCTGACGGTAGCCGCCTGGCCCAACCACTCACCGCCGCGGACCTCAACGGCACCATCGGTGAAAGCAGCCGGCGTCGGCTCCGGGCGGGCGTCCAGCAAGCCGCGGGCAGCCACCTTGGCTGCTTCGACGTCGGGCTGGTCAAACGGGTTGATGCCCAAAAGGCGGCCGGCGACGGCGGTGGCAAATTCCCAAACAAACATCTCGGTCGCCAGGCCGCCGGCAATGGCGACCTCGTTCTCACGCAGTTCAACATCGGCATCGGCATCCACAAGCCTGACGACCAGGACGTCCTCAGCGCCACCCCGGGCTTCCGGGGAGTCCGGACCCGCCACTACGGGAAGTACGCCGGTGCCGAGCTTGCCGGTTGATTCGGCGATAAGCTGCTCTGCCCAGTCCGCGAAACCGACAATGCCGGAGCCGTCCTCAGCAATGACAATCTTGTTGCGCAGGGGAGTGGTTCCACCCAGAGCGACGCCCAGGGACAGGCCGATGTTGTCCGCGGAGTCCTCGTTGAGCACTTCAGCGGCTTCTTCGGCTTCGTCGAGGAAGGCCTGGATGTCGACGCCGGCGAGGCCGCAGGGCACGAGGCCGAAGGCCGTCAGGGCCGAGAAACGTCCGCCAACGTTCGGATCCGCGTTGAACACCGCACGGTAACCCGCCTCCCGCGAGGCTTTGTCCAAGGGTGAACCGGGGTCCGTCACAATGATGATCCGGCTCTTGGCGTCCAGGCCGGCGTCGTTGAACGCCTTTTCGAAGACCCGTCGCTGGGAATCGGTCTCAACAGTGGAACCGGACTTGGAAGAAACGACGATCGCCGTTTCCGCCAACCGGTCTGTAAGGGCAGCACCAACCTGCTCGGGGTCGGTGCTGTCGAGAACAGTCAGCTCGACGCCAGCGGTGCCGGCAATGACCTCCGGCGCCAGAGAGGAACCGCCCATGCCGCAAAGGACAATATGGGAGACGCCTTCGGCGCGGAGGGCATCACGCAGTTCCAGGATCTGGCCTACCAGGGGCTGGGATACGGCCGGAGCCTCAACCCATCCCAGGCGGATGGCCGACTCCGACTCCGCGTCCGGGCCCCACAACGTGTGGTCCTTCGCGAAAATCCGCGTGGCAATCCGGTCTTCGACCAGGCTGTCAATGTGCTTGGCGATTGCCTGCTGTGCGGCACCGCTGGCGTCAAAGCTGATTGTGCTCATTGTTGGTTAGGAAGCCTTCCGTGCAGTTGCAAGTGCGCCTTCGACGTCGGCCAGCAGTTCCTTCCAGCTGGCCACGAACTTATCCAGACCTTCGGACTCAAGGAGGGCCACGACGTCGTTGTAGGAAACGCCGAGCTTCTCGAGGGCATCAAGGGTGCTGTTGGCCTCTTCGTAGGTACCGGTCACGGTGTCCCCGGTAACCACGCCGTGGTCGAAGGTTGCGTCGAGGGTCTTCTCCGGCATGGTGTTGACGACCCCGGGGGCAACAAGCTCGGTGACGTAGAGGGTATCCGGGTAGGCCGGATCCTTGACGCCTGTGGAGGCCCACAGCGGACGCTGGGGAAGGGCTCCGGCCTCGGCCAGAACTGCCCAGCGTTCGGTGGAGAACAGCTCTTCGTAGACCTGGTAGGCAAGACGGGCGTTGGCCACGCCGGCCTTGCCCTTGAGTGCCTTGGCCTCTTCGGTGCCGATGGCGTCCAGGCGCTTGTCGATCTCGGTGTCCACGCGGGAGACGAAGAAGGATGCCACCGAGTGGATCTTGGAGAGGTCGTGTCCGTTTTCCTTCGCCTGCTCCAAGCCGGACTGGAAAGCGTTGATGACGGCCCGGTAACGCTCCAGGGAGAAGATCAGGGTCACGTTGACGCTGATGCCCTCGGCCAGGACGGCCGTGATGGCCTCGAGGCCCTCGAGCGTGGCGGGGATTTTGATGTGGACGTTGTCCTTATTCACCGTGGCGTACAGCTGCTTCGCTTCGGCGATCGTGCCTTCCGTGTCCCAAGCGAGGCGGGGGTCCACCTCGATGGAAACGCGGCCGTCGACACCGTTGGTGGCGGCAGCGACAGGTGCGAAGAGGTCGCAGGCGTCGGCGACGTCGGTGGTGGTGATGGCGAAGATTGTTTCTTCAACGCTGGCACCCTCTGCAGCCTTCGCTGCGATGGTCGCATCGTAGTCCGTGCCGGCGGTGATCGCGGCATGGAAGATGGACGGGTTGGTGGTTACGCCAACGACGTTCTTCTCGTCGATGAGCTTCTGCAGCGTGCCAGTGTCCAGGCGGGTGCGGGAGAGGTCATCGAGCCAGATGGAAACGCCGGCGTCGGAGAGTTGCTGCGTGGGAGTGCTGGTCATGTCTTTTATCTCCTTCGAAGTTCGCAGTCAGTTATGCGTTGACGGCTGCGAGCGAGTCTTTGGCAGCGGCTGCAACGGCTTCGGCGGTGATGCCGAACTCCGTGAAGAGCCGCTTGTAGTCGGCGGAGGCGCCGAAGTGCTCAAGGCTGATGGAACGGCCGGCGTCCCCAACGAATTCGCGCCATCCCTGGGCAAGGCCGGCTTCGACGGAAACGCGTGCCTTCACGTCGGACGGAAGGACGGACTCGCGGTATGCCTCGTCCTGCTTGTTGAACCACTCAACGCACGGCATGGAGACAACGCGGGTGGCGATGCCTTCGGACTGGAGGGCTTCGCGGGCTGCGACGGCGAGCTGGACCTCGGAACCGGTGCCGATCAGGATCACCTGGGCGTCAACCGTTTCGCCGCCCTTGGAGGCTTCGGCCAGGACGTAGCCGCCCTTTGCCACGCCGGCGGTGGACGCGAACGTGTCACCGCTGGCTTCACCTTCACCACGTGCGTACGTGGGGATGTTCTGGCGGGTCAGGACGATGCCTGCCGGGTTCTCGTGGTTCTCGAGCATGACCTTCCAGGCTGCGGCAACCTCGTTGGCGTCGCCCGGGCGGACAACATCCAGGCCCGGGATGGCGCGCAGCGAAGCGAGCTGCTCCACAGGCTGGTGGGTGGGGCCGTCTTCGCCCAGGCCGATGGAGTCGTGCGTCCACACGTACAGCGAGGGAACACCCATCAGCGCGCCGAGGCGGATGGCCGGGCGCTGGTAGTCGGAGAAGATCAGGAACGTGCCGGAGAACGCACGGGTGCGGCCATGCAGGGCGATGCCGTTCACAATCGAGGCAGCAGCGTGCTCGCGGATACCGAAGTGCAGCACACGGCCGTAGGGGTTGCCCTTCCAGGCGTCGGTGGAACGCGAGGTGGGGATGAACGACGGCGAGCCCTCGATCGTGGTGTTGTTGGACTCGGCGAGGTCGGCAGAACCGCCCCAGAGTTCCGGGAGGACCGGGCCGATCGCGTTCAGGACCTTGCCCGAAGCTGCACGGGTGGAAACGTCCTTGCCCGCCTCGAACACCGGCAGGGCTGCGTCGATGCCCACGGGCAGCTTCTTTGCCTCGATGCGCTCCAGGAGTGCGGCACCATCCGGGTTGGACGCCTGCCATGCCTCGAACTTGCTCTGCCAGGCAGCGCGCTCTTCGGAACCACGCTCAACAACCTTGCGGGCGTGGGCGAGAACCTCTTCATCGACCTCGAAGGACTTCGCAGGATCAAAGCCAAGAACGGTCTTAAGAGCGGCAACCTCTTCGGCACCGAGGGCCGAACCGTGGATCTTGCCGGTGTTCTGCTTCTTCGGGGCCGGGTAACCGATGATGGTGCGCAGCGAGATGATGGACGGCTTGGTGGTCTCTGCCTTGGCCTTCAGCAGGGCCGAGTAGAGTTCCTGGACATCTTCGACGTACTCGCCGGTCTTGGTCCAGTCCACCCGCTGGGTGTGCCAGCCGTAAGCTTCGTAACGCTTCAGAACGTCCTCGGTGAATGCAACGTCGGTGTCGTCTTCGATCGAGATGTGGTTCTCGTCGTAGATCACTACGAGGTTGCCCAGTTCCTGGTGGCCGGCCAGCGAGGAAGCCTCGGAGGTCACGCCTTCCTGCAGGTCGCCGTCGGAAGCGATGACCCAGATGGTGTGGTCGAACGGCGACTCGCCGGCGGGAGCATCGGCGTCGAACAGGCCGCGCTGGCGGCGCTGGGAGTAAGCGAACCCGACCGAGGACGCGAGGCCCTGGCCCAGCGGGCCGGTGGTGATTTCCACGCCTGCGGTGTGCTTGTACTCGGGGTGGCCCGGGGTCAGGGAGCCCCAGGTACGCAACGCCTCAAGGTCCTTCAGTTCCAGGCCGTAACCCGAGAGGAACAACTGGATGTAGAGCGTCAGCGAAGTGTGGCCGGGGGAGAGGATGAACCGGTCGCGGCCAATCCACTCAGGGTTCTTGGGGTCGTGGCGCATCAGCTTCTGGAAAAGCAGGTAAGCCGCGGGCGCCAGGCTCATGGCCGTACCCGGGTGGCCGTTCCCGACCTTCTCCACAGCGTCGGCAGCCAACACGCGAACGGTGTCAACAGCCTTCTGGTCCAGATCGGTCCAGGACAGTTCTTGCTCTTCCAAATGTGGCACGAAAACCGAGCCCCTCTCTGTGCTGACGGCGGGATAGCGGATACACGACCGCGCAGGAAGCTCAGATGGCGCCCGCTGCAATGTGTCTACCAGCCGTTCACCATTGAAACGTTGATCTTTCTTCCAGACACACGGACAGTCCGAGAATACGGTTTCCCGGAAGATCGACGCGCGCTGATCTGCTTCACAGCTTAGCCCTAAATGTGGTCCAAAGCTCAGGAAATCCCACTAACTGGACAGAAAAACAGCTTTTATGAATCACCATGGCGTCAGCCGGTAGTGAAGAGTCAGAAACATTGGCGTATTTTGCGGACATGGGCCCGCTTCCGGCCACGGTATGATATTTGGAGGCCTCCAGCGGCTCGCGCGCCCGCGGTTCATTCCGCGAATCAGGACGCTGCCGCTGCGCAAACCCCGAGAGCATAGAACAGAGTGACTGCCGTCGTGAGCACAACTGATACGCCCGTCAACGCGACCCCGGCCCGGGGGAGCATTGGATTTTCCCGCAAGCTCAAGGCGTATCTGGCTCTCACCAAACCGCGCGTCATAGAACTCCTTTTGGTGAGCACGTTGCCCACCATGATCTTTGCCCAGCGGGGATTCCCGTCGATCGGGCTCATGCTGGCAACCCTCGTGGGTGGTGCCTTCGCTGCCGGCAGCGCAGGCGTGTTCAACTGCTACATCGACCGCGATATCGACAAACTCATGCACCGCACGGAGAAGCGGCCGTTGGTCACCGGTGAGGTCAGCCCGCGTGAAGCGATTGTCTTCGCATGGCTCCTCGGTGCGGCCTCCATCGCCATCCTGTGGTTCGGCGCCAACCCGCTCTCCGCTTGGCTGGGCCTCGGCGCGATCGTTTTCTACGTGGTCATCTACACGATGATCCTCAAGCGCCGCACCGCCCAGAACATCGTCTGGGGAGGCGCGGCAGGTTGTTTCCCTGTCCTCATCGCATGGTCCGCAGTCACCAACACCGTTGAGTGGCCGGCCATTGTACTGTTCATGGTGATTTTCCTGTGGACTCCGCCGCACTATTGGCCGCTGTCCATGCGCTACGGCGAGGACTACCGGAACGCCAAGGTCCCCATGCTCGGGGCGATTGCGGGCGCCAAGGTCGTCTCGGTGCAGGTTGTCCTTTACGCCTGGGCCATGGTGGCCTGCTCGCTGCTGATGATTCCGGTGGGTGGAGCAGGGTGGGTTTACACCATCGCGGCCGTTGCCACCGGCGCCTGGTTCCTCTACGAAAGCCACGCCCTCTACAAACGGGCACAGGGCGGGGACGTCTCCAACAAGGGCGCAATGAAGGTTTTCCACGGCTCCATCAGCTACCTGACACTGCTCTTCATCGCCTTGGCCGTCGACCCGTTCGTCGGTTCACCCCTCATCGGCGGCTAGTCGCCTAAAGCGGCCCAACCCGCCACACCCCGACGTCGACGCTCGCCCCTGAGCGTCGACGTCGGGCTTTGTTGTTGCCCGCGCCCAACGTTCCTCTTTCATATCCCAGCCCGGGTGGCCGTTTCCTCTCCCACATCCCAACCCGGGTGGCCGTTTCCTCTCCCACATCCCAACCCGGGTAGCCGTTTCCTCTCCCACATCCCAACCCGGGTAGCCGTTTCCTCTTTCACATCCCAACCCGGGTAGCCGTTTCCTCTTTCACATCCCAACCCGGGTGGCCGTTTTCTCTGGCACATCCCAAGGCACTTAGCCACATCCTCTGCGACTGAGGCCGTCCGGTCATGTCGCCCAGACGCCGGCAACGTAAAAAGCCCGACGCCGGCACTCCGGCGTGAGTTTTCGTGATGACCGCCCGAGATCAGACCCCAAGCCGTCCCGCATGCTGAGCATATGTGCCAAGAATTCCACCTCGAATTTGAAGCCCTGCCGGAAGCCCCCCCGGATGCAGTTGCCCAAGTCCCGTCTACGTCATGGGAGAGCATCCTCGGAAACCCCGACGGGACGTGACAGAGGAACCCCCGAAACCCGACGGGACATGACAGAGGAACACCCAAAGCCCGACGGTACGTGACAGAGGAACGCCCAAAACCCCGACGGGAAGTGACAGAGGAACCCCCGAAACCCGACGGGACATGAAAGAGGAACGCCCGAGTTACAGGGCGCCTCCGGCTACTTAACGGGGCTGGCCTTGGCGAGGTCTGCAGCGTTGGTCGAGGCACTCATGAGCAGTGCCGCACCCAGCATGTGGGCACCCACCAGCAGCGCGGGGATGCCGTTGTAGTACTGCGTGAAGCCAATGACGGCCTGGAGAGCTGTGACCGCGAGCATGAGGAAGGCAGCCGTACGGAAGGGGCCGCTGATTTTGTGCCGCAACACCAGGTAGACGGCGAACAGCGAGCCAGCCGTGATGACGTAGGCCGGGATGGCATGGATGTGGGAGAACAGGTCCCAGTCGAGGTTGTTCCGGGGAGCGTCGGCGTCGCCGGCGTGGGGGCCGGCACCCGTCACCACCACGCCGAGCATGACCGCGATGGTGGAGAAGACCAGGACGGCCATCATCGCGGGACGGAGGATGGACGGGAGCGGTGCAAGCGTCCTGTTCATGAACTGCCCGGTCCGGCCAAATGCCCTGTTGACCAGGAGCGTGGCAACAACAACCAGCGCCATGGAGACGAGGAAATGCAACCCGACCACCCACGGGTTGAGGCCGGAAAGGACCGTGATGCCACCGATGATTGCTTGCGCAGGGATGCTTGCGAGCAGGCCCAAGGCAAGCAGGAAGAGGTCCCGGCGTTCCTTGCGGAGGTTCCACAAGTAGACGAGCATCAACGCGGCTACCGCGGCAAGGGCGAACGTCAGGAGCCTGTTGCCGAACTCAATGAAGCCATGAATGCCCATCTCAGGGGTGTTGACCAGGGAGTCATCGGTGCAACGCGGCCAGGTAGGGCAGCCCAGCCCGGATGCGGTCAGGCGCACGGCTCCGCCGGTGACTACAAGGACTGTCTGGCCGATCAAGGAGAGGACCGCCAGGCGGCGTACGGTGCGGTTCACCTCCGTGGGCAGCTTGGACGTAAGCCGCTGTACGGTCTTTGGTAGGCGCGATGCCGTGCTCACAGGATTCTCGATTCTTCCGGGGTCAGTTCCACTTGAACCAGCGGATGGCTGCGGCTCCGGCAAGAACCGTCCACAGCAAGAGGACTACGACGGCGGGGACGGGTACCAATCCGTACTGGAAAGCGTCCCGGAGTGCTTCTCCCAACGCCCCGGAGGGCAGGAAATGCGCGATGGCCTGGGCGAGGCCCGGCAAGCGTTCGGCGGGAACCACAATGCCGCCCAGTGCGCCCAGCAGGATCCACAACAAGTTGGTGATGGCCAGCGTTGCCTCGGGACGGACGGTGCCCGCTACCAGGAGGCCCAGGGCCGTGAAAGCCGCGGCGCCCAAAACCAGGATCGCGAGCCCGGGAAGCCAACCGGACGGGTGGGGTTGCCACCCCAGGAACGCTGCGATGACGCCGACCACCACCACCTGGAGGAACAACACCACCAACACCGCGAGGATCTTGCCGGCGATGAGCCCGCCGCGACCCAGGGGAGTGGTGGAAAGGAACCGAAGTACCCCGTAGCGGCGGTCGAAGCCGGTGGCGATTCCTTGTCCGGTGAACGCCGTGGACATGGCGCAGAGGGCAAGGATGCCGGGGGTGGCGATGTCCACACGCGCACCGCCCAAACCGTCCAGCAGCGGCGTGACAACCAATCCAAGCAATGCAAGGAGCGGCAGGATGATGGCCAGGATGAGTTGCTCGCCGTTGCGGAGCATGGTGATGGTCTCGTAGCGTCCCTGCTGCAGGATGCGTCGCGTCAGGGATGCGGGACCGGCATTGGTGCCGAGGAGCGGGCTCATCGAAGATCCCTTCCGGAGATATCCAGGAATACGTCCTCGAGGCTCCGTGCCTCAAGGCGAAGCGATGCAGGCAAGATGTCCTTTTCCGCCCACCAGGCTGCCAGCGAAGCCAGGTCCGCCGGTGTTAGTGCCCCGCTGACGGTAAAACTTCCCGCACGGGTTTGCGTCACCTGCAGTCCGGCACTGAGGGCAGCTCCCAGTTCGAGCCCTGGCGGAATGTCGAAGTACAGGGTCCTGTCAGCGATATCCGCTGAATGCTCCTGGGCCAGCAACTCCGCGACAGTGCCTTCGGCGACGTTGTGGCCGCCGTCGATGATGTAGACGTAATCGGCCAACCGTTCCGCGTCATCCATCAAATGGGTCGTCAGGACAATTCCCATGCCGGCGTCGCGGAGCTCGGCAATGAGCTCGAAGACGATCTGGCGCGACTGCGGATCCAGTCCGGCGCTCGGCTCGTCGAGGAAGAGGATCTCGGGGTTGCCCACCAGGGCTGCCGCCAGGGCCAGCCGCTGCTTCTGCCCACCGGAGAGGCGGCGCACGGACGTCCGGCTGAACTGGTCGATGCCCAAACGGTCAACAAGGCGGCCCAGCTCCATGGGCTTTTGGTACATGCCGGCAATATGCCGCAGCAGCGGCAGGGGACGGGCCGACGGCGGGAGGCCGCCGTCCTGGAGCATCACGCCGACGCGGGACCTCAGTTCCGCACCTGCGGTATCAGGATCCTGGCCAAGGAGGGAGATGGTGCCCCCGGTGCGTTTTTGCAGTCCTTGTGCGCATTCCAGGGTGGTGGTCTTACCGGCCCCGTTGGCACCCAGGAGCGCGGTGATTTCGCCGCGACCGGCCACAAGGGAAAGGTCACTCACTACACGGAGCATCTTGCCGTCGAGGGAGGCCAGGGGGCCCACATCCTTGACGAGTCCGTCTATGCTGAGGACAGGGGAGTCGGTGGATCGCACCAAAGTATTCTACGCGAAGTAGTACGGTCACATGCGGTTGGGAAGGTGAGGTCAGTCTCGCCTTACTAGAGACCGGAAACAAATTACGACATGATTATGTTGTGTATTCCGTGAGCACCCCCGTTTCCATGCCATCAAAGCGGCATGCGGCACCAGCCGGAGCCCCCATGGCGGCTCCCGCGCTGCCGGACGCTGAAGATCGCACGCGCGACCGCGTGCTCAGCGCCGTGCTCGAAAACGGTCCGGTCAGCGCCGCCGAACTGGGCGATCTACTCGGTTTCACGCCGGCGGCTGTCAGGAGGCACCTCGACCACCTTGAGCGCAACGGCGTCATAGAGGTGAAGCGGGTAGCGAAGGCAGGCTCCGGCGCCGGTCGCCCGGCACGCCGCTATGTCCTCAGTTCCCAGGGCCAGTCAAAGCTCGGGGACGATTACCTGAACATCGCAAGCTCGGCCCTGCGGAAGCTTGAGGCCATTGCCGGAGCAGACGCCGTCCGTGAGTATGCGGAAGAACGTTTCGCTGAGCTGGAGAGCCGCTACGCACCCGAGGTGGAAGCTGCCGGGGACGACATCACCTCGCGCGCCATGGCACTGTCCCAGGCACTCAGCCGCGACGGCTACGTAGCGTCGGCACACTCGATTGAAGCCAAAGCTCCGTTGCCCGCCGAATTCTCCAGCGTCCAGTTGTGCCAGGGCCATTGCCCAATCCAGCAACTGGCTGCCGAATTCCCGGTGTTCTGCGATACGGAGACCAAAGTGTTTTCCCGTTTGGTGGGCGTCGACGTGCGCCGGCTGTCCACTTTGGCGCAAGGCGGTCACGTCTGCACCACCCATATACCTACCGGGCGCCCCTCGGCCACAGTGCTCCCCGGCACTGCAGTGCCGGCGGGAAGCCCGTCCCAGGAATCAAACAACCAGCAAGAAAGGCCGTGATGACGGGTCAATTAGCTGAAGGAACAGCAGAGAAGGCAGTAGCTGACGGCACTGTGATCTCGGAGATTCTGGAAAAGAATCCCGAGTTGCACGGTATCGGCAACTACGAATACGGCTGGGCCGACAAGAACGACGTCGGCGCAAATGCCCGCCGTGGCCTGAGCGAGGAGGTTGTCCGTGACATCTCCGAGAAGAAGAGCGAGCCCGAATGGATGCTCGACCTGCGCCTGAAGGGCCTGAAGTACTTCGATCGCAAGCCCATGCCTACTTGGGGTGCAGACCTCTCCGGCATCGACTTCGACAACATCAAGTACTTCGTCCGGTCTACGGAGAAGCAGGCTGCAACGTGGGAAGACCTCCCGGAGGACATCCGGAACACCTACGAGAAGCTCGGCATCCCCGAAGCTGAGCGCAGCCGCCTCGTTTCCGGTGTGGCCGCCCAGTACGAGTCCGAGGTTGTCTACCACCAGATCCGTGAGGACCTGGAAGCCCAGGGCGTCATCTTCCTGGACACGGATACCGCACTGAAGGAGCACCCGGAAATCTTCCAGGAGTACTTCGGCACGGTCATTCCGGTGGGTGACAACAAGTTCGCTTCGTTGAACACCGCGGTCTGGTCCGGCGGTTCCTTCGTTTACGTGCCCAAGGGTGTCCACGTAGAGATCCCGCTGCAGGCCTACTTCCGCATCAACACGGAGAACATGGGCCAGTTCGAACGTACGCTGATCATCGCGGACGAAGACTCCTACGTGCACTACATCGAGGGTTGCACGGCTCCGATCTACACCTCGGATTCACTGCACTCGGCCGTTGTGGAGATCATCGTGAAGAAGGGCGCCCGCGTCCGCTACACGACCATCCAGAACTGGTCCAACAACGTGTACAACCTCGTCACCAAGCGCGCCATCTGCGAAGAAGGCGCCACCATGGAGTGGGTCGATGGCAACATCGGTTCCAAGGTGACCATGAAGTACCCGGCGGTTTACCTGGTTGGCGAGCACGCCAAGGGCGAAACCCTGTCCATCGCCTTCGCCGGTGAGGGGCAGCACCAGGACACCGGCTCCAAGATGGTCCACATCGCGCCGAACACCAAGAGCTCCATCATCTCCAAGTCGGTGGCCCGCGGTGGCGGCCGTGCTGCCTACCGCGGCCTGGTCCAGGTCCGCGAGGGCGCAAAGCACTCAGCCAACACGGTCCGCTGTGATGCCCTCCTGGTGGACACGATCTCCCGTTCGGACACCTACCCGTACATCGACATCCGCGAGGACGACGTCGTACTGGGCCACGAAGCCACCGTTTCACGCGTCAGCGAAGAGCAGCTGTTCTATCTGATGTCCCGCGGCATGCCGGAGGACGAGGCCATGGCCATGATCGTGCGCGGCTTCATTGAGCCGATCGCCCGCGAGCTGCCCATGGAATACGCCCTTGAGCTGAACCGCTTGATTGAACTTCAGATGGAAGGATCCGTCGGTTAACAATGACTGATATCACTACCGAAAAGGCCCGTATCGGCGCGCCTTCAGCCCAGCCCTTTATCGACGGCTTCACGGAGGAGGGCGAGAATCTTTCGCCCATCAACGCGTCAGGTTCGACGGCGGAACAGCCTTCCGCAGGTCCGCTCGCGGGCGCTTCGGCCAAGAGCCATTCGCATGGCGGCGGCGTCGGCGTTCCGGACAGCTCCCGGGCCGGTCGTTTGACCTCTTATGAACTGAACGATTTCAAGGCATTGACCGGCTTGGAAGAAGACTGGCGCTTCACGCCGCTTCGCCGCCTGCGCGGCCTCCACACTGAGGCCTTGACCGGCGCAGCTCCCACCACCACTGTGTCCGCCCCTGCCGGTGTCACGGTGGAGACCGTGGGCCGCGATGACCAGCGCATCGGCCTGGCCGGCATTCCGGAAGACCGGGTTTCCGCCAACGCCTGGGCAAACTTCAAGGAAGCCACGGTCATCACGGTTCCTTCGGAGACGTCGCTTGAGTCGGAGATCACGGTGACCCTCGCGGGCGCCGGCACCGAGGCAGCTGCCCAGCACGTGGTTGTCGTTGCGCAGAAGTTCTCCAAGGCCGTGCTTGTCCTGGGCCATGAAGGCTCCGCAGTCGTGTCCGAGAACGTGGAGATCATCGTCGAAGACGGCGCCGACCTCACGGTCGTTTCCCTGCAGGAATGGAACGACGACTCCGTTCACGCGTCGTCGCAGCAAGCGAAAATCGGCCGCGATGCCAAGTTCAAGCACATCGTGGTCAGCCTTGGCGGCGACCTAGTCCGGGTTACGCCGACGGCACGCTTTGCCGCCCCCGGTGGCGAGGCCGAACTCTTCGGCCTTTACTTTGCCGATGCAGGACAGCACCTGGAGCACCGCACCTTTGTTGACCACGCGCAGCCCAACTGTGTGTCGAACGTCCTGTACAAGGGCGCTCTCCAGGGCAAAGGTGCGCACACCGTGTGGGTTGGCGACGTTCTGATCCAGAAGAACGCCGAGGGCACTGACAGCTACGAGAAGAACCAGAACCTGGTCCTGACCGATGGCTGCCGC
Organism: Paenarthrobacter ureafaciens; assembly: GCF_004028095.1. Taxonomy (NCBI): domain Bacteria; kingdom Bacillati; phylum Actinomycetota; class Actinomycetes; order Micrococcales; family Micrococcaceae; genus Paenarthrobacter; species Paenarthrobacter ureafaciens. The sequence continues at coordinate 37,982 of NZ_SBHM01000008.1, forward strand.
GCTGACTCCGTGCCGAACCTCGAGATCGAAACCGGCCTCATCGAGGGTGCGGGCCATGCCAGCGCCACCGGCCGTTTTGATGATGAGCACCTGTTCTACCTCATGGCGCGCGGTATTCCGGAAGATGTTGCCCGCAGGCTCGTGGTCCGCGGCTTCCTCAACGAAATCATCCAGAAGATCAAGGTCCCGGCCATCGAGGAACGCCTGACCGCTGCGGTTGAGCGCGAACTCGCTGCGACAGACAACTAACTCACTGCGTCAGACAACTAGCGTCTCCCGACACGACAGGCAACAGAACAAACATGAGTGATCACATCAAGGGCGAACTGGTTTGCAACGCCAACGACATCAAGGTCAAGCAGGCGTTGCGTGTCCTGATCGACGACTACCCGGTAGCCATCGTCAAGGACTCGATGGGCGAAATCCACGCCGTCGGCGACACCTGCTCGCACGCTGACATCTCATTGTCCGAGGGCGAGGTCGAGGGCTGCGCCATCGAATGTTGGGGCCACGGTTCCCAGTTCGACCTGCGCAGCGGCCAACCCCTTCAGTTGCCTGCCTACGACCCCGTCCCCGTTTTCGCCGTCACCATCGATGGCGACGACGTCTACGTGGACGTGACCAACGTTGTGAACGGCGCCCCGGTCAACAACTACTGAGCGCGCCGAGTACCTCCAGACTTACGAACGGAAAGAAAGAAGAGCATGTCTACTCTTGAGATCAAGGACCTGCACGTCAGCATCGAGACGGAGCAGGGCACCAAGGAGATCCTGAAGGGCGTCAGCCTGACCATCAGGACCGGCGAAACCCACGCCATCATGGGGCCGAACGGCTCGGGCAAGTCCACCCTTGCCTCCACCATCGCAGGCCACCCGCGTTACACGGTCACCAGCGGCAGCATCACCCTCGACGGCGAAGACGTCCTGGAAATGAGCGTCGACGAGCGTGCCCGTGCGGGCGTCTTCCTGGCGATGCAGTACCCGGTTGAGGTTCCGGGCGTCACCATGACGAACTTCCTGCGCACCGCCAAGACCGCCATCGATGGCGAGGCCCCTGCCCTCCGCACCTGGACCAAGGATGTCAAGGCTGCCATGCAGGAACTCCGCATCGACGCCGACTTCGCCCAGCGCAACGTCAACGAAGGCTTCTCCGGTGGCGAGAAGAAGCGCGTCGAGATCCTTCAGCTCGAGCTCTTCAAGCCGAAGTTCGCTGTCCTGGATGAGACTGACTCCGGCCTTGACGTCGACGCACTCAAGGTTGTCTCCGAAGGTGTGAACCGCGCCCATGCACAGGGCAACATGGGCACCCTGCTCATCACCCACTACACCCGCATCCTGCGCTACATCAAGCCGGACTTCGTCCACGTATTCGTTGACGGCCGGGTTGTCGAAGAAGGCGGCCCGGAGCTCGCCGACCGACTCGAAGAAGAGGGTTACGATCGCTACGCCGCAGGTTCGGGCGTCGCTGTTGCTCCTGCCGCTCAGGCCTAGTTAGGATCACCTTATGACCGAAATCAACGCTGCGCGCACCAGCCTCGAGGACGTCGAGGAAGCGCTCAAGGACGTCATCGACCCCGAACTCGGTGTCAACGTCGTTGACCTGGGCCTGCTCTACGGGCTCAAGTACTCCGATGAAGACGGCGCGCTCCTGATCGACATGACACTGACGACGGCGGCCTGCCCGCTGACCGACGTGTTGGAAGAGCAGGTGGGCAAGTCCTTGGACGGCATCGTCGATGACTGGCGCCTGAACTGGGTATGGATGCCGCCATGGGGTCCCGAGCGGATCACCGACGACGGCAAAGACCAGATGCGGGCCCTCGGCTTCAACATCTGATCAAACTTTCCGCTGAATGCGGACACAAAGAATGGCTCCGGGCATTGTGCCCGGAGCCATTTTGCGTGGTGGCAACCGCTATGGCACTGCAACGCCGAACGTGTCGCACTTGTTGATGTCGCCGGTGGAGTAGCCCTGGTAGAACCACTTCTGCCGCTGTTCGCTGGAACCATGGGTCCAGGATTCGGGTGAGACCCTGCCCGTGGCCGCTTGCTGGATGCGGTCATCGCCGACGGCGGATGCAGCCGACAGGGCATCCTGCAGGTCTTCCTGCGTGATGGGATCCAGGAAGGGCTGGCCCGTGGCTGGGTCCGCCTGCGAGGAGGCGTGGCGGACCCAGAGCCCTGCGTAGCAGTCGGCTTGGAGTTCCACGCGAACGGCTCCGGACTGCGGTCCCTGCGGATCCTGCTGGGCGCGGTCCAGGTTGCCGAGGATGTTCTGCACGTGGTGTCCAAACTCATGAGCCACCACATACTCCTGGGCCAGTGGCCCGCCGGAGGAACCGAATCGGGTGACCAGTTCGTCAAAGAAGCCCGGATCGAAGTAGGCCTTAACGTCCGCCGGGCAGTAGAAGGGGCCAACGGCAGTCGTGGCCGCTCCACAGCCGGTGTTGGTGGCCTGGTCGAAGATTACGGTTCCCGGCTGCGAGTACCGGACGTTGTAGTCGGCGAGGTATGTAGGCCAGAAAGCGTTGAGGCTGTTCACGGTTCCCGTGATGCGGCAATCCAGGCGCTTGTCGGCGTCGGCGCCTGTCCGGCATTCGTTGACACCGCCGCCGCTGCCGCTTTCTATGGCCGGCGGCTGGCTGCCGCCACCCAGGTCCCCAAGGATGTTGGGATTGAAGCCAAGGAGCGCCAGTAGCAGTACTACGATCCCGCCACCGATTCCGCCTCCGATCTTGGTCCCACGGCCCAGCCCGCTGCCGCGTCTGTCTTCTACCTGCGATGGATCAAGCTGTGCGCCGTCATTGAAACTCATACAGTCAGAATAGACGTCACTATTGGTGTCCGATGGCGCACACTGCCGTAAAATTGCGGGGATGCCTTTCCTGAACAACCTTCAACTGTGGGCCGATGACCGCCCCCACCACACTGCCGTGGTGGTCGGGCGCAGCAGGCTCTCCTGGTCGGAGTTGCGCGACGCAGCAACCGGGTTGCTCGCCACCACGTCCGACACCACGGTCCTCGCCGAGCGAAATTCCACGGAGTTCGTGGCCCGTTACGCTGCGGCTTTGGCGGGGGAGCGCCGGTGCGCGGTCCTGGATCCGTCGTGGCCGCCGGCGATGATCGACGAAGTCGCCTCGCGCATCACGGGATCGGGCCGGGATTCCGGCGGAGTGCTGTGTGACGGCGATCCTTCATCGACGTTCCTTGTCGGACTCACGTCCGGAACCACCTCGGTGCCAAAGGCGTTCACCCGTTCGAGGCATTCGTGGCGCGTTTCCTTCGACGCCTCCATCGAATTCTTCGGTCTCACGCAAGACGACCGCACCCTCGCCGCAGGTCCACTTTCTTCCAGCCTCAACCTTTATGCCTTGTCAGAGTGTCTCTACGCCGGCTCGGCCTTCTACACCCTTGAATCCTTTGACGTCGGCGATGCCCACGCCGCGATCAGCCACGACGGCATCACGCGGTTGATCGTGACGCCGACCATGCTGCGTTTGCTGAGCGAACGCGGCCTGGCCGGCGACGTGGATGCCTCCGGCGTCCGCAGCATCATCTGCGCAGGTTCCAAGCTGGATGCACGCACCCTTGAAGCGGCCCGCAGGTGGGCACCAAACGCAGCGCTCTACGAGTACTACGGAGCGTCCGAGCTCAGCTTTGTTTCCGGAACCCGCTTGGCAGCGGGTCAACCTCTGGACGTTGGAGGAACGGGCATCGGGCGCCCGTTCCCGGGGGTGGAACTGAGCATCCTGGATGATGACGGAGTGCCCGTGCCGGACGGCGCACACGGCAACATCAGCGTCCGCAGCGGAATGGTCAGCAACGGGTACCTCTGGGGTGACGACGGTCAGGCCCTCCGGTGCTTGGACGGGTGGTACACCGTTGGGGACCAGGGCTACCTTGAAGGCGGCGTGCTCCACATTCTTGGGCGGCGTTCGGACATGATCATCACGGCCGGGAAGAACGTTTATCCGCACGAGGTCGAACTTGCCTTGGCGTCGGTTCCGGGGATTGAGGTGGCCGTTGCGGCAGGAGCACCGGATGACGTCCGCGGCCAAAAGGTGATTGCCGCCGTCGTACCCGCCTATGGCGCCGTCACTGCGACGCAATTGCGTACCGGACTTGACGGTCTGCTGGCCAGGGACAAATGGCCGCTGCAGTACTACGTCCTTTCCGAACTGCCCATCACTGATCGGGGAAAGATCAGTCGTTCGCTCCTGTTGGACTGGATAAAAAACCATGATGCCCGCATCCAGCCCCTTCACTGACCAGTCCGGGGCGTCGGGGCAGAACGACCGCTTAGCGGACATCGACCCCTCCCGCCAGCCGGTGATCATCGCCGCGCTCCGTACACCGGTATGCAGGGCGAACGGCGCCTTGAAGAGACTCCGTGCCGCCGATCTGCTGGCGCCCGTGTTGTCAGCCTTGATGGAACAAACGGGTGCTGAGCCTGCGGACGTGGACGACGTCATGATGGGCAACGCGGTGGGCGGTGGCGGCAATGTGGCCCGGTTTGCCGCCCTCCAGGCAGGCCTGCCTGTCTCCGTCCCCGGCATCACGGTGGACCGGCAGTGTGGTTCCGGTTTGGACGCCATTGCCCTGGCTTCGCGGCTTGTGGCCGCCGGCGGCGATCCACTGTACCTGGCGGGCGGCGTGGAGAGCGTCAGTACCGCTCCGGCCCGAGCCCACAGGAATGACGACGGCGGACTGGACTTCTACTCGCGGGCCGCCTTCGTGCCGCCTACCTTCGGTGACCCGGACATGGGCGTGGCGGCCGAGAACGTCGCCCGGCACTTCGCGATCAGCCGCGACCGGCAGGACGACTTTGCCCTCCGAAGCCACCAGCGGGCAGTCGCTTCGGCAGCTGCAGGCACCTTCCTTGCCGAAACAGTGCCCTTGGACGTCGACGGCCGGCCAGTAACCGCGGACGACGGCCCCAAGCCCAACCTTCGTCCTGCGCTGATGGCGCGCTTCCCGGCAGCTTTTGTACCGGAAGGTTCCGTCACGGCCGCGAACTCCTGCTTCGACGCTGACGCAGCGGCCGCCGTCGTCGTCACCTCCCTGCGACGGGCCCGCCTCATGGGTGTGAAGGACGGGCTGCTTGTCCTGGACAGCGGCACTTCAGGGGTCGACCCACAGTTGCTCGGCATCGGGGCAGCTTTCGCGGCGGAGCAGTTGTTGGCACGCCACGGCATGAATCCGGAGCAGCTGGACCTGGTCGAATTCAATGAGGCTTTCGCCTCGCAGACGCTGGCTTGCCTCGACCATCTGGGCATTGACGCTGCACGTGCCAACCTCGATGGGGGAGCACTGGCCTTGGGGCATGCCTACGGCGCCTCGGGCGCGGTCCTGGTAACCCGGCTGCTGGCGCAGGCGCGGCGGGACTACGAACTTCGGCAGCGGGAAGTCACGGGTATTGCGATGATCAGCATCGCCGGGGGCATGGGTACCGCGGCCTTGGTGAAGTACCGTCGGTTCTAGCCCCGGCCCGGAGGCGGTTCCGGGTAATCGTCGGCTTCGCCGAGGCCCCGTGCGGCCAAGGCGTCGCCCGTCTGCCGCGCATAGGCAACAGTGCTAATGAACACCGGCAGGATGAGGGCCTTCGGGTTTCGTTCCAATCCGCGTGCACGCGCCGCATCCCGCACATCGCTGAAGGCACCGGCTATGAACGGGATACTCCGGAGCATGATGGCGATGGTGAGGGCAAAACGTTCCGGATCCGCGCCCCAGCGCTGGAAGGGCCGGGCCAACCGGACCACTCCGTCCAACAGGTCCTGGACCGGGGTAGTGGCCGTCAGGATGGACGCCGCCACCACGCACACCAGAACGTTCAGCACGATGCGTGCAGCCGTAGGGCCGCCCAATTGCCACCACTGGAATGCCCCGATGACAAGGAGGATCGGCGCTACCAGCCATACAGCCCGCAGGAGCCTCCGGAAGCCGGCCCCCGTGAGCAGGAAGATCCCGCACAAAAGTGCCAGGACCAGCAGGGATACCAGCCAGTCGACGATCAGGAAAGAAGCAGCGCCGCATGCAGCCACCACAAGGAACTTGGCCCAGAGGGGAGTGCGGTGGACAAGCGAATCTCCACGGACATAGTTCGCCAGCAGGAAGCCGTGCCCCCTCATCGGCCCGGACCCTCCAGGCTCGCCGCGCACAGCGCACGGTAATGTGCCACCGCAGCGGACGGACCGCCGTCGAACACAATCCTCCCGGCTTCGACCACCAACACGCGGTCCATGTCGGCGGCGAGGTCCAGATCGTGCGTGGACATGATGACTTGTTGCTCCAGGCCGGACATGGTGCGGCGCAGCAATTCGCGGTTCCTGAGGTCCAGCAGGGTGGAAGGCTCGTCGAGGACCAGAACCGCGGGGTCGACCGCCAGCACGGCTGCCAGCGCGAGCAGTTGCCGTTCCCCGCCCGAAAGTTCGTAGATACTCTGGTCCGCCAGGTGCAGGATTCCAAACCGTTCCAGAACGGACTCTGCGCGGGAAGCCCGCTCCTGCCTGTTTTTGATGCTGCGCCTCAGCGACAACTCGACGTCCTCGCGGCCTGTTGGCATCACCAGTTGGGAGAGGGGATCGGTAAAGACGAAACCGACGTTTGCCCTGACCTTGCGGACGTCGTGGACGGTGTTGTGGCCGTGGACCACAACTGATCCTTGGCTCGGCTCCACGAGCCCATTGACCAGGCGCAGCAGCGTGGACTTCCCGGAGCCGTTGGCCCCGATGACGCCGATCCGTCGTTCGCGCAGATCGAGGCTTACATCCTGCAGCAGCGTCTTGGGCGCGTCGCTGCCATCTACTGCGACGGCGACTGAGACGTTGCTGAAGTTGATGGAGTTCATGAAGAAGTGGAGCCTGCCCTTTTAACCCGGCGCACCAGGACGTCAGGAAATGCCTTATGGAGTGCCACCGCGATAACCACCGCGAGGACATTCTTCAGGATATCTCCCGGATAGAACGGGAGGTCCGCGAGGAAAGCCTTGGGAAGGTCAAGCTTGCCGTTAACCATCATGCCCACGATCCCCAGTGCGTGGATGATCAGGACGCTGCTGGCCATGGTGGCTGCAAAGAGAAGCGCCGCGCGGAACCGTACCGTCTTGCGGATGATCAACGACGTCAAGTACCCGGTGGCTGCCGCGGCCAAGGGAAAAGCGATGATATAGCCGGCAGACGGTGTTGCGAGGATGCCAAGTCCGCTGCGTCCGCCGCTGAAGATGGGCAGGCCCGCCAGTCCGAGCAGGACATAAAGCCCGACGGCGGCGAACCCCCTCCCTGCGCCCAGCACCAGTCCGCTGAGCATCACCGTCAACGTGACAAGCGTGATCGGCACCCCGAGGGCGCCGACCGGGATGCCGGGAACGATGGCGGAGGTGGCCACGAGGGCCGCGAAAACGGCCACGAGTCCGAGGTCGGTGGCGTTCCAACGGCGACGGGCCGCTGCGCCGGGGCCCTTGGTGGAATGGGTCTGGGTCATTGGGGATCCTCTGCGGAAAAGTTGGTGCGTTTTAAGCGGGCACTGCCCACTCTTTCGAGGGTACGGAGCGCGGCGGCAGGCCATTTTGGAGCCTCTCCACAAAGACCGGCCGCAGTTCTTTGGAGAGTGGGGCAGTGTTCCGGGAAATTTCCGTCGTGTTTGTTGGCCTCCAGCCTGCCGGTAGACTTGATAAGGCTGTTCTCACAGCAGTTCCCGCCGCTTCCACCGGATTGTCCGGTGCCGCAGGCGTTCCCCGTTGAAAGGCATCACCCGAATTGATTAACGTCCAGGACCTAGAACTTCGTGCCGGCGCACGCCTGCTGATGGACCAGGTCAACTTCAGGGTGGACAAAGGGGACAAAATCGGACTTGTCGGCCGCAACGGTGCCGGCAAGACTACTCTCACCCGTGTACTCGCCGGGGAAGGCCTGCCTGCCGGCGGCAAAGTCACCCGGAGCGGGCAAATCGGCTACCTCCCACAGGACCCGCGCACCCCGGACATGGAACAGCTGGCGCGGGACCGCATCCTGTCGGCCCGTGGCCTGGACGCCGTCGTCGGCAAGCTTAAGAAGGCCCAGGCCGAGATGTCCAGCGAGGACGCCGCCGTCCAGCGCAAGGCCATGAACCGTTACGACCGGCTTGAAGCTGAGTTCCTGGCGGGGGGCGGATACGCAGCCGAGGCTGAAGCTGCTGCCATCTCCTCAAACCTTGCACTGCCTGAGCGCATCCTGAACCAGCCGCTGAAGACCCTCTCCGGTGGCCAGCGGCGCCGCGTGGAACTCGCCCGCATCCTCTACTCGTCCGCCGAGACTCTGCTGCTGGACGAACCGACCAACCACCTCGACGCCGACTCGATCAGCTGGCTGCGTGACTTCCTTAAGAACCACCAAGGCGGCTTGATCGTCATCAGCCACGACGTTGAGCTGCTCGAAGCGACCGTAAACAAGGTCTACCACCTCGACGCCAACCGTGCCCAGATCGACTACTACAACATGGGCTGGAAGCGGTATCTCCAGCAGCGCGAAACTGACGAGCGCGCCCGCCGGCGCGAGCGTGCCAACGCCGAAAAGAAGGCCCAGGTCCTTTTGGACCAAGCCAACAAAATGCGCGCGA